>DAINRX010000026.1:7452-13274 GCA_036741635.1 Nitrososphaera sp. | reverse complement strand
TTTTTTTACATTTTGATACCAGCGTTTGAAGTTCTCATCCTTGAACAAATACAGGTAAGGCGACTTCGCCAGCTCGTCAGCCATAGCCATTTCACCAGGGCCAGAGCTAAAAGGGTTTCACTCTGAATTTGAAGTGGGGCCGAAGGGATTTGTCCTGACGCGGCTTTTCCACCGCGATCAATTGAACCCTTGATCCACGGGTTTCTTCCTATTCTAACTAGCCCTTTGTTTGTTAGATCTGGAGCCCGTTGCGATGCCTGGCTTCGCTACGACCCCAACGAGTTGGCATCGTGCTATGGATAGCGTAAATATGTCTGTATAAGTCTTGCGAGGTTTCTTCAGAACAGCGGCTCAAGCGAGCTGGAATTCATCGGGTTCCTCCCGGCTTTTTTCCCGATCAGCTGGTCGCCGTCCAGGTACCAGCGCTGCAAATCCGGAAAGAGCGGCAGGTGCAGCTCTTCATCTGTCTCCGTGTCGACGTACCCGGCTATCATGGTGTCGTTGTACGACCTTACCATCTTGTGTGCGGCCGTCGGCACTATCAGTCGAAAGTCATCCAGCGTGCTGTTTGCCATCAGCCTTGCAACTGCGCCAAGAGCGGGGCTTGCGTCTGCGTTTTCCAGTAACACTTTTTCTTCATCGCTCAGCCATTTTTCGTCAAACCTGAGTGTCAGGAGCGTCACTGCTGCCTGCTGGAATGCCCTGTCGAAATTATTTTCTGCAGACTCAACCCCGACTATAAAGCCATTCCAAAAGCCGGCGTCACCGGCGGCGGAAGTGTGGTTGCGCGTAAATACCATTGCTCTGCCAGCGATCCTTTTTCCCTCCACATCAAAGCCGTATTCCATGTCAAGCGCAGGCATGAGGGCAGCAGTTCTCGTCAAATTATTGCCGCCATATGCCAGCGCGTGTACGGGAAGTGACGATTTGACTCCGTACGCGTTCAGGTTCTCCCTCAGCGCTGGCAGGACCTCGCTTGAGAAGTACTGCTCCGGCGTCTTTATGTCAGAGATAACCACAGGGGCGTTCCCGAACGACAGCTCCCTGATTTCTTCAGTCGACACCTGTCGGCCGGAGCACATGTTTTCCGTGTCGCAGAGCGATTCGCTTGGCAGCACGTGAAGCGGCATGAACGGCTGGAAGACGTAGACGAGCGTGTTTTCGTCTCCCCGAGCAAAAAAGACAAAGCCTGTCATTGACTTGTACGGCCGTATTAGCTGAAGGTCGGCGCTCCACTCTTCGGGTATGAACGCCGACGCAGCATCTTCTTTGCTGTCGTTCCACTTGACAAACCTGCTCTCTTTGCCGCTTGCTTCAGGCACTATTCTGCCTGAATAACTCGTTGAGTTTATTGTCATTCTGTAGCTGTAGGAAACCTCAGTCGAGTTCGTGTGGACGATAAACATAGATCGCCTGTCCACGTTTTCGGCAAGCGTGAACGTGACCCTGTTTGGCTGCTCTACCGTTGCATTCCACCAGTCAGACGCAAGCGCCTTTTCAACAGGCGCAGATGACGTGAGCGTCACTTCTGCCTCTGAAGCATAGACCGTCCAGTTGGCCGGCAGCATCATTACCGTCTTTTTTCCCATCTGGGCTGCGGCAAATTCTGGCTCTGCATCCTGCTCTTGCTGCTGTTGCCCCTGCGCAAATGCAGGGCTGTACAATAAAATAAGTGCAACAAAAGCCATCCAAATGTAGCGGATCACGCCAGCGTACTATCTTGCACTGCAATTGCATTTAACAATTATAACTAGATCATTCTTCGCGATCACTTTTCTACGAGCTCATTTCGAAATCGATAAAAAATCCTGTGGACTATGACAGCTGCATTGACAGGGGAGACACAGCTGCGCGCTAGACGAACCAGAATAAAGATCCTCAGGGCAATTGCCGACAGGAACGGCGTCGCAGGCTTTTCAGACATCAAGTTTTCCACAGGGCTCTCCACCGGCTCGATCTATTACCACCTTGAGCGCATGGGCAATTACGTCACCAAGGACTCAAAGCACTACATAATCACAGAAGAGGGTCTGCAGCTCTTGCGGGATGTCGACTCCAAGTACGCGTCGGTCGCAGCACCACCACCACCGCCGGCAAGGAAGGTGGCTGGAGAGCAGCATCATCATGAGCCATCGGAAGATTCCGGCAGGACAGAAGAGGCCGTCAGGCAGGTCAGGCACTGGGGCATGCGCCAGTATGCTCTTGCAGGCGCCCTGGCATCAGTCGTCGTTTTCGTAATAGCTGGACTTGCGGCAAACTGGCAGATACCGTCGCTTGGCATGAATGTCGGCCTTGCCGCATCTATAGCAGTTGCGGCCGCGCTTGCGGTGTCGTTGCTGCTGATGAGTGGCAGGCGGACGTACTCTGTCATTGGCTACAGGGGCATGGTGCTCTCTGTGGCCGCTCTTGCAGGAGTCCTTGTCAGCGTGCTCGTGGTAGCCGGCCTTGGGTACACCGGCGCGTCGCCAAGCCAGCCCTACGACAACTCGATGGACGCCCTGCTGTCGTCATACTCGCTACACTGGCACATCAGGTAAAAGATGTGGGCCCCTTGCTGGCAGCAAGGAAAAGCCCGCGGACGTTCTTGCTGGCATGACCGATAGGCGGCGCAGCAGAAACAGGAGTCGGCTGCAGAGCAGAGGCTTGTCATCATCGCCCTCTGAAAGGAGCTGCTGACTCTTTTCTATTGACTCTGCCAGAAGGTGCGAGCTGCTGGCCTTGACAAGCTGAATTATTTCAACAGACCTTTATTTAGTACCGGTTTTAGTTCGAGCTTATTAAATACTTCTATTTTTTCGCATCCTTGTACCTGAACTTGTCCAGCTTGATCAGCTGGTGATATGAGCCAAACTGCGATGCGTCCGCGCTATCAAGCGCAGATTCCTCTTCGTTGCTTTCGCCTGCAAACATCTTGATTGTCTTGTAGGTGGTAGATCGCTGGGCAGGAATCCTGCCGGCGGACCTTATTAGCTGTCGTATCTCCTTTGGCCTCATCAGCTGGCCGTGCTGCGCGCCTGCTGCCGTCGATATGCTCTCATTTATCAGCGTGCCTCCAAAGTCGTTTGCACCGGCTGCAAGCAGCAGCTGCGACATCCTTGCCCCTTCCTTGACCCACGAAACCTGAATGTTCGGGATGTGGTTGTTCAGCATTATCCTTGCGACTGCATGCATCTTGATAACTTCGTTGCCGTCCGCTCCCGCTCTAACATTTTCCACAGTATGATGGTTGTACATCGGCGCTTCAGTGTGGACAAAGCTGAGCGGCACGAATTCCGTAAAGCCGTGCGTTTCCTTCTGAATCTCACGCAAGAGCGCAATGTGCTCCGCCTTGTGGCGCGACGTTTCGATGTGGCCGTACATTATCGTCGAGGTGGTCGGTATGCCTATTGCGTGTGCCTGCTTGATTACCCTGATCCAGTTCTGCACCGAAATCCTGCCCGGCGATATCACGTCGCGCAGGCTCTGGTCGAGGATTTCTGCCGCTGTGCCCGGCAGGCTGCCGATGCCGGCCTCCTTGAGCATCTTTAGGTATTCTTCGATCGATGTTTCCGACCTAACTGCGCCGTAGAGCACCTCTTCTGGCGAAAATGCGTGGATATGTATGTCAGGAAGATCCTTCTTGACAGCCTTCAGGATGTCAATATACAGGTGGCCGTCCATCTTTGGTGGCAGGCCGGCCTGTATACACACCTCGGTGGCGCCAAGGCTTGCCGCCTCTTTTGCCCTTCTCACTATTTCTTCGGTTGGCAAAAAGTAGCCCTCTTCTTCGCGGAAATCCCTGCTGAAAGCACAAAAGCCGCACTGCTTGATGCAGACATTTGTAAAGTTGATGTTCCTGTTTATGACGTAGGTGACAACGTCGCCCACGGTCTCTCTGCGGAGCTCGTCCGCCACCGTCACGACAAGGTTCATTTCAAGCCCAGTTGAGTCTAGCAGCGCCATTGCCTCGTCGACTGAGATGTCCTTGCCGCTCAGGGCATGGTCAAGGGCTGCTGCGACAACTGGATCGGTCCGCTTTAGGAGCGAGTCAATCATTGATGTAATCCTCCCTTACCAGTCCAAACTTGTCAGCTACCAAATTAGTATGCTGCAAAAGCCTCTCCGATGTAATAAATCCTCCACCTCCCTTGAGGTACTCCGGGTATATCGGAAGTCTCGCCCTCAGTCTTTTCCCCTTTTCTTCAGTTACCTTTTTTACTGACGCAATACTTGGCCAGGGGAACTCGGGGTTGATGTGGTCTATTGTAACTGGCGAAATGCCGCCCCAGTCATTTATCCCGGCATCGACATAGCGACCAAAAACGTCCGGGTTGAGATTCGGCGGTACCTGAATGTTCATTTCAGGCATGATTATCCTTGCAATCGCAACTGCTCTTAAGAAATATTCTGACGACGCAGGCGGCGCCTCTGCCATCCCTGTCTCCGGCTTGGGTGCAAAATTCTGGATTATCACTTCCTGTATGTGACCTCCATGCCTTTCGTGGATTTCCTTGATAACAAAGAGCGAGTCCACCAGCTCTTCCGGCGTCTCGCCAATACCTACCAGAACGCCGGTAGTCATCGGCATCTTTAGCTCGCCTGCGCTTTCAAGCGTCTTTTTCCTTACCTTAGGGTTTTTGCTTGGCGCTCCTTCGTGCGGCATGCCCCTTTCCATCAGCCGCTCGCTTGACGTCTCGAGCATCACACCAAGGCTCACGTTAGTGTCCTTCAGCATCGCAATTTCCTTTTTTGTCATGCTGCCGGCGTTGGTATGAGGGAGCAGGCCCGTCTTTTCAAGCACCATCTCGCTCATTTCAGCAATGTATTCGACTGTGGACGAGTGCCCGAGTGAGTGGAGCCAGTCCTGGGCTTCTCCGTATTTCTGCTCCGGCCTCTCGCCAGTGACAAAGAGCGCCTCAGTGCAGCGGAACTTCTTGCCAGCTTTGGCTATAGCAAGCACCTCCTGCGGCTCCATCATCGACAGAAGCGGGTCGCCTGGCTCCTTCTTGTAGGTGCAGTACGAGCAGGTATCACGGCATAGATTGACTAAATTGATGAATACCTTGCGCGAGTACGTGACTACCGCGCCTGGCCTTGTCCTGTCCCTTATCCTGCCGGCTGCTGATACGAGCAGGTCGGTGGCGCATTCGGCCATCAGCTGCCGCGTCTGCGATCGTGATAATGGCCTGGACTCTAGCGCCCTATTCAATATTTCGACTACTCCAGCGGCGGCAGGGCTGCTGTTTGCAAGCAAGGCAGGATACACTGGGTTAAGGCTGGCAATCACTAATAAACGATCTTGCCTATGGCGACTCGAACTGGTTCGGTCTTGCTGCCAGTCCGATGTTGATATCCTGCAGCTGCCCATCTCGAAGTATCGTCAGCTTCAAGTTGTCCTCAGCGGTCTTTTCCCTCTGGAGGTAGACCAGTATGTCGTCTATTTTTCTGACAGTCTTGTCATCGATGGCGGTAATGACGTCGCCTCCAAGGTTGATATCCCGGCCGTCGATGCTCCTCGGGTCGTCGCCTCCCCGGATCCCTGCTTGGGCTGCGGGGCTTCCGTCGACCACATCTACTACAAGCAAGCCACGTGGTTCGTTAAGCCCGAGCGCTGCGGCAATGCCCGGCGTCATGTCTGTGCCAGACACCCCAAGCCAGGGGTGCTGGAACGAGCCGTTGGTGATAAGCGATGGAACTACCTTGGTCATCGTGTTCGAAGGGATGGCAAAACCCACGCCGGCGGACTGGCCGGTGGTCGAATAGATAGCCGAGTTGATGCCTATCACTTCGCCCCGCATGTTGAGCAGCGGGCCGCCTGAGTTGCCGGGGTTGACAGGCGCATC
>DAINRX010000026.1:0-7352 GCA_036741635.1 Nitrososphaera sp. | reverse complement strand
GGTCGCCCTGTAGACTGTGCCGTCCAGAAAAGTCACGTCAATCCTGCCACCGCCGTTGACTACGTGGTGGTTGGTGATTATGTGGCCATTGTCGTCGTAGACAAATCCCGATCCGAGACGGGAATCAAGCGGATTGGTCTCGTCGCTGTCGGTTATCTGCACCACCGATTTTTCGACGCGTGTGAACAGCTCGGGTAGCGTTAGGTCAGATGTAGAAGCCTGTACGGTGCTGACCTGACCTATGCGGAAAGCGTCCTCGCTCAGGCTGCCGCGGTCTGTACTGCCGCCGATATTGGTGCTGGTCTGGATGATTTCATCCACCAGCGGAACGTCAAGGTTGTCAAGATCATTGAACTGCGAAAACGCGAAAAATATTGCGACAGCGGCTACGATTATAGAAACGGCTAGGATTGTCTTGTTCAATGACAAAGAAACAAATCCCATTTTCTTTTAATAATCCTTTCCCCTAAGGAGAAAAATTGTGTGAAGGCGCCTACTACCTGCTGATGTATGGCGCGCTCAGAGCAATTTCCGGCTCTTCAAGGAATTCCACGATGCGCTGGTAATAGCGAAGGAACTCCCTTCCCTTTTCTGTAGTCCTGTAGATCACTCCGTCCGGCGATGTGTCCTGCATGATGAGGCTCTTTTCAATAAGATCCGCCAGGTACAGGTGCACCTGCTCGTAGCTCAGGTTCGCCTTGTACATGATGTGCGTCTTCTTTATGCCAGACGTAGCAAGGGCCAGTACGTCGCCCATTATTTGGATTTTTCCTCTGTTGTTTTTACGTTCAGACATAATACATCTTTCTGCATTTATATCCTACCGCAGGATAGATTAGGTGCACGTTGGAACAGCCGTTTCAGGCGCCTGTTCCAACGATTTTTATTAAACGAGCGCACCGCTGAATTTCAGCGAATGGGATGCTGGTTTTCGCTTACAGTATATTCTCTGTCGTGCCAATTGACTGCTCCTTTCTTGCCCGCGTCGACGATGGCCGACATAAAGCCGAACGAGACAATGGCGCCACTTAGGGGCGATGCAAGCGCGTAGGCTGGGCTTTCAAAGACGCCAAGGCTGCACTGCACGGCAGTGGTTGCAAATACCAATGCAACAGCTGCCAGCTGTATTGCAAGCAGCATCTCTGCCGACAGGTTGCCGGCAAGGCCGGCTGCAAGGATCGAGTACGGCAGCGTGGCAAACGGCGCGAACAGGATAAAGAACACGGCAATCATCATCAGGAAAGCGCGTGACTTGTTCTGATAGTATAGCGGTATCATGAGCCGGCGCAATCCGTGCCACATGGTATACAAGTCTCGCGCCCACACGGCGTCTATATGGTGCTCGCCTCTTACCATCTTTAGCCGGAACCCGCCTTCCTTGACCTTTCCGCCGAGCGCGCCATCCTCTACGAGCTCTTGCCTGACGCCCTTGTGGGTGCCGACAGCTTCGTATGCGGCCGTCGTGATGACGAAAAAGCTGCCAAAAAAGTAGCCTGTCTTGTTATCAGGGTCGTTGACCCTCAGTGGCGAAAACCTAGTATGGAGGAATGTCGCAAGCGCAGGTAGCGTTACTTTCGTCCAAAAGTCGTTGCATATCAAGTGCGGCACGGCGGTCAGCGCGTCAAGGTTCTGTGACACGAGGTGCCCCACTGCAAGCGACATCGCAGCAGAGGAATGCTCCGTATCGGCGTCCGTGAACATCAGGAGCTCTCCCTTGGCCCGCAGGTACCCTTCGTAGCAGGCCCAGTTCTTGCCGGCCCACCCTTCTGGCTTGGGCGGCGCGCTCATGTACACGATGCGAGAGTCCCTGGCGGCGTACTGCTGCATTATCTCGTCTGTCCCGTCAGTTGACGAATCATTGATTACAATGACTTCAAAGTTTGGATAATCCTGCGCAAGCAGGCTATCAAGGCAACGTGCTATGTAGCGCTCCTCGTTCCGGGCAGGCAGTATTACGCTCACCTTCGGGAATTTGCTTGCACTTGCGCGGTCAAACGATTCAAGCTTTGGAGCATGCCGGAATGACTTGCCCATATAGGCAAGGAGGTAGATCCATATGCCGGCGATGCCGGCCAGAACCACGGCCAGCACTATATTGGCGACTGTAAGGGTAAGCTCCATATTCTGTGTGCGCTAGCTAGAAAATAACATAGGTTATTTATTCGACTGCTTTTGCTATCCTTGCCAGCGCCTCTTCCGTCCCTTCTGCGATGTGCTTTTTCACCATGCCACTGAACATGCCAAGAAAGCCTGCAAGCTTGATGTCCCACACAACGTCGACTCTAGTCGTGTCGCCTAAAGGGTTCAGCGTAACAACCTTTGTGCCCTTCATCGGGCCATCCGTTATCGTTATCTCGATCGACTTCTTCGGGTTCAGCACTACTGTCTGGCGGCATTTGGAATCCTTGAAGGCGATCGTGACTTCCCGCTCGATGACGTTGCCGTTTCTACTGATGTTCTTTACAGCCTTTGTGCCGTGCCAGTATTGCGGCTCGTTGTCCATGTCTGCCACGACGTCCCACACACGATCCAGCGGAGCCGACACTTCCTGGCTGGCGTTAATGGTCACCATATTGTTGCCGTTTGTAGGCATGAGGCGCTATATTTGCCATTGGCCTATTGTCGATAGTTTATTTTTCCTAGTACTTAAGACATGAAAGAAGGTAGTGTCAGTTGTCAATATTTTGTCTTCTTCCTGCTGAAAGCGGGTTGGTTTGGCGACTGCAGATTCATTCCTTCGCTTCTCTCGTATTTGACCCGGCTAGAGCTGGCTGCATGCTACTATTTAACAGGCTTAACGCGCCTTTATTTCAGCAGCTTCATGCGGCTTGAGTTTGTCCCAGAATGAGCCCAGCACCATTCCAAGCAATCCCCAGAACACACTCATTGTGAATGCACTTGCAATCCTGAAATTGACGACCAAATCCATTGGGGCGCTTATTTCGTCGGGGTTTGCCGGCATTGCCACAAATGCTGCTGCCATTATTGCAACGTATGCAGCTGGAACTATTGCTTTCTTCGCCTGCAGTGCACTACCCATCTTTCTGTAGAGAAACACAAGGCCCAGTGCGCTAAAGCCAGAAACGGCTACAAATGCTAGATAGAGGTTCTGCCTATAGTAGATCGTTTCGGGGTCGCCTACAGCCGGGGGATTTGCAGGGTACTTGAATGCCGGGACCAAAAAGAGCGCAAGCCACATGATGCCTGCAAGGATAAGGGCCTTCTTTTTGTTGTTTGATCCTGGCAACGAGCTGCGTGCGTAGGCAAAGACTATTCCAAACAGTGCCCCTATCGACAGCCCTAGAACCGTGCCGGCTGCAATCTCTCCCCCCCTCTGCCATATGCGATAAGCAGTATACTCTGACGGGTTGAAAAGTTCGCCGGCGGCAATTGCATTCTGGTTTTCAATGTCAATTGCCTGTTCAATGAACGGCTCTACAATGCTCTGATTTATGATGCCAAGAATGGCGCCGGCAATTGCTCCAGAAAAAAGGGTTATCGCAATAAAGGTAAGAGTTTTCATGAAAACATCATCAGCCTAGTGGCATGGAAATCCAGCTGCATGCCTCATGTCATGGTAGAATTCGTGCATCCACATGTCTTCGTACGCCTGCTCGCCCTGAGCCATGCTGAAGATGTGCCCCTGATCGAATCCCACCATAAAGACGCCGGACGCAAGCACCCCAAGGAGAATGCCGACAGCAATCTTTGGTACTCCGGCAGCCGCTTTTGTGATCTGTTTACTGATAGACATTCCATCTCGTGTACAGAAAGGTGTTATATAAAGAGTCGGATGGTTTATCCAACTCACGTAGAATGGATAAATGCACAAGTCTGCTGTTACATCATGTGCACATGTACATTAAGGCCCTGACAAAGGTTGCAACAAGGTACGCGCCAAGCCGGACGCTTTCGTTTGACATGGTGCATGTATTTGCCGCTCTCCAATTAATAGAAGACGCCGGAAAAACAAGCAGGGAGAATCTGTGCAAAGAGCTTGCACTTGGAGAAGGAGCGGTCAAGACATTGGTAAAGCACATGAAGATGCACAGCCTGATAGAGACTTCAAACGGCGGCACAAAGATGACGAGCAAGGGGAGGGGCATATGTAGGGAGTTGCTGGCAACCATGCCGGCGGAGTTGAGCCTGCCCACGTGCTCTGTCGCCCTCGGCAGATTCAACTATGCTATATTGGTAAGGGAGTTTGGCTTTGCAGTAAGGTCAGGCATAGAGCAGAGAGACGCTGCCATAAAGATAGGCGCAACAGGCGCGACCACTCTGCTCTTTCAGGACGACAAGTTCGTCATGCCGGCTAGCACTCAGGACTCCCTCAAAAAGGAGCCCGGCATCCGCAAAATGCTCACTGAAAAATTAAAACCAAGAGAAGGCGATGTGCTGATAATAGGGAGCGCGGACAGCAACGGCAAGACGGCAGAGCTGGCCGCAAAAAACGCGGCGCTTTTGACGATTTTCAGCCACGAAAAGCATCACTGACTTCTTTGCGTGTCCCGTCCTTGTGGTAGACGTAGACCTTTCCTGCCGCCTCGTTCGCCGTTTTCTTGTGTGAGCCATCGCAAAAAAATGGCTGGTTGCCGCTCAGGCCGCACATGCATATCCATCTACTTTGTTTCGCTGCTTATACCTTGACTGCCAGCGGCTCCTTGTCTTCTTTCCTAACCATTCTAACCATGCGCGGATGTGTATGGGAGGAAGTTGAATAAACCTAAGTAGTAATTCCGCACTGATCTGGTCTTCTGGCGCTGACTGCGTTGCTATTAGCTAGCTGGTAACTGCATCCGGGTGCAGATCCCGCCTGTGCACCTCCATGTCGTCGATACTTTCGAACTTTTTGCCGCACACGTCGCACTTTTTGCTGCTGCGCCGGCCGTGAAGGTAGTCGGCCAGCCTCATGAGGTAAATGGTAAACCCCCACATGGCAATATACAAGTGCCGACATTTCTTTAATAGTTAACCATACTTTGTTCAATCGAATCGATCCTTATATTGGCTATAATGCTATTGTGTACTTGTGGATAAGATACTGGTGGGAATAGACGGCTCTGAGTCGTCCATGAAGGCAGCGGACTATGCAGTAGAGCTGGCAGGCAAGCAGGGCGGGCAGGTAATTGCGCTCAACGTGGTGGTGTCGCAGCTTGGCTATGCCTATTCCTCTGGTGCGTTTGGCTTGGTCACGCCGAGTGGGATAAACGATCTTTTGGAAAAATCAAAGCAGGAAGCGCAGGTGTGGTTTGACAACATTGGCCGTAAGGCTTCTGCGCGTGGAGTCAGGCTTAAGACAGAGATAGTGGCAAGCCCCACTTCGGCGGGGCCTGCCATAGTCGACTATGCTGACAAGAACGGCGTTGACCTGATAATCGTAGGCACGAGAGGAAGATCAGCCTTTTCAAAGCTGCTTCTTGGAAGCGTGGCGTCAAGCGTTGTGACCTACGCCAGCTGCCCCGTGACTGTCGTAAAATGACCACTACTGCTATTATTACTTGATTACCCGCCTGCCCTTTATCCTGTCATGAGTGCTCGGCTCGGCGCTGTCTGGCACCGGCACCGAAGGGCGGCTGACCTTCCTCGTGGGCTTGGGCGTTTCGTCCAGTTCGAGCTCCTTGGCCTTTTCCGTATCCAGAGATTCCTCGATCTCTTTCTTGTGGCTCATTGATACACATATAGCAGGACACAAATTCGCTAAAAAGGTTGGCAGGCAATTGCAATGCCAGCCCGCATGCCATGCAACCGTAAAAAAGAATAGTGTGCCAGCTAGCGGCATATGAGCCAACAGGACCCTGCATATCCAGAATCGGAGGAACGCGCGCAGGAAAAGCTCCAGCTCATAGACACGCTAAAGGCTCCTGTCATCCAGATGGGAAGAGACCTCGGGTATGAAGTGGTGGAGAACCACGACCTTGGGGCCGGGCCGGTACACGTGGCGTGGGTTTTCAAGCCTGGATCCGAATCGCTTCCGGACATGCGGCTTGGGTTCATCTGCCTCACTGAATTTTCCAGCTCCTCCATAAATGAAGGCATCGCAAGGGCAATGCTGAACTTGGTGGACAAGCTGGTGTTTGTGGTGCCGACTGAGAAGATGACCGGACAGGTTAAAGACGCAATAGAGTCGATGCCCGACAAGAGCATATTGCAGCTGCGCAAGTACGTCACAGTGCTGACGCCTTCAACATTGGTCTCCAAGACCGGTGTGCAGGGGTCACGCGAGCGCAGGAGTGCGCAAACAGGGGAGGCAATATAGTAATAATAATGACTCATCACATGAACCGCATAGTAGAAGCAGGCAAGGACAAGGGCTTTGAAATTGTACAGGACATCGACTATGGCGCGGGCCCAATAGACGTCGTCTGGAGCATCAACGTGCACCCGGCGCTTCCCGACATCAGGTGCGGCTTTATCGCCCTGAGGTCAGAAGAGGGAGGCAGCCAGGACACGGAGGACAACCAGCTATCGCTTCGAAAGATAGAAGAGGCTGCCATCCGTGGCATCAGAAGCGGCATGGACAAGACCTACCTTATCGCGGAGAACGAAGAGATGGCAAGGTCAGTCAGCGGCAAGATAGAGTGGCTTGCATCGCACGGCAGCCTACTGAGGCTGGACGCAGTTTCGCTTGGCCTGTCGCAGGACCAGACCGAGCCGGCCGTTGTCACGCCGAGCCAGAAAAGGGTGCCACAGGGCGAAAAGCTAAGGAAGAAAGCCATGCGCGAGCGGGAAGCCAAGCTTGAAAGGCACAACAGGCCAAAGCGTGTAAGGAGAAGGCGTGAGAACCCGCTCCGCAAAACGCTCAGAGAATCAAGAATAGACCGGAACAGCCGGCCAAAAGACCAAAAGCCCAAGCGATTCTGAAGTCAGCCTGCCAAATTATTTTCTTTAGCCATAATATATAATGAAAATCATTCTATCGGATAACTGCGTGCGAAAACGGCACGAAGCAGGGTAAGACCTGCGAAATGCCGCTACTAGTGCGCAGGGACCCCTCGCAGGGTAGGCGGGAGGAACCGTGCCTGTTCACGTGGGCGCGGGATCCTGCCAAACCTGCAGGGAATTTAAAAATAATTTTATTGCATGTTGCGGGCCATTCTTTGCTTTGCATGGCAGATCCAAGCAAGAAAATACGACGTGGCAAGAGTGCCAAGGGAGGCAAGGAGAGACGCACACACAAGTTAAGGCACAAGGCTGCAAACGACATGTTTTTGAGGACAACTCTTCGACAAACTTGGAGCGACCCAATGAAAACAATCGTCTGAACACGCCACTGAAACACGATGTTGCAAAAGTAGATGAGGTTTCAGTCGCCAGTGGCGGCCCGACGACCAAGTTTGTCTGCAAGGTCTGCG
>DAINRX010000025.1:0-13370 GCA_036741635.1 Nitrososphaera sp. | reverse complement strand
GGCAGGGCACGGTTGCCGCTCTTTATGACCAGCTGGGCCGCCTTTTCGACGTCATAGTCGGGGCTCAGGGTCGCAGTGTTGGTAATGTAGCTCTTTAATTTTGAAGAGGGTTGCGCAGTCGATGCGATGAGCTGCTTTGCAAATACCATTCCAAGGTATTTTTTGCCGTCTTCGTCAACAACTGGTATCTGGTTCACCGAGCGGCCATCCATCATGCTGAACGCCTTTGCAATCGTGTCCTCCGGAGTAAGAGTGAGGACGTCCGTCACCATCATCTCTGAAACTTTCATGGCACTATACTAGGACAATACTGGCCTTAAATCATTTTAAACCTTCTATTCGCCATAGAATAGCAATTATAACGCTTGCTCCTTCCAACCATTGAAGAGGATGGAAAAGGAGCGCCGGCTGACAGTCGTGGCAGTGGCAGCCGTAGTGGTAGCTGCGGCGGCGACATTTCTTATGACGCCTTCGCAGACCACACTTCCGATACCGGAGCCCGGCAGCAATGCTGGCAACAACACTGGCTCCGGCGTTCAGGTGCTTGCAGATAACCTGGAGGTCCCTTGGGCAATAGACATTGCTTCAGATGGCAGGCTGTTTTTCACAGAGAGACCGGGCAGGATAAGGGTGATCGACGCGGATGGCAGGCTGCTTGAGGACCCTGCTGCCTTTATCAACGCAGAGCAAATGGGCGAGTCAGGGCTCCTCGGTCTTGCGCTGCACCCCGACTTTGCAAACAACCATTTGCTGTATGTTTACCACACTTACTCGAACGGCTCAGCCGTTTTCAACAAGGTACTAATGCTGACTGAAAGGGACAACAAGATAATCGAATCCACAGTGATAATTGACGGCATACCGGCTGCAGACAGAAACGACGGCGGCAGGATCAAGTTCGGACCCGACGGCAAGCTGTACATCGCCACAGGCGACGCAAGGCAGCCCGAGCTGGCGCAGAACGCAGGGTCGCTTGCCGGCAAGATCCTGCGAGTAAATCCGGACGGAAGCATCCCGGAGGACAACCCGTTCGAAGGGTCGCCGGTGTATTCGTACGGCCACCGCAACATTCAGGGGCTTGCATGGCACCCAGTGACAAGAGAGCTATACGCAAGCGAGCACGGGTCTGAAGGCAATGACGAGATCAACCTGATCAAGCCGGGCGGCAACTACGGCTGGCCGGTGGAAGAGTGCCCTGCCGAACGGTTTGAAAGGCCGGTCGTATGCTTTAACCCAGCGGTGGCGCCAGGAGGCATGGCGTTTGCATCCTCTGACAGGCTTGGCTACCAGAACGACATTCTGATGGCTGCGCTCAGGGGGCTGCACCTGCGGCAGGTCGACCTTGAGGCCGGCACTGAGAGCAACATCCTGACTGGCTATGGCAGGATACGCGACGTTGTAGAAGCGCCCGACGGCTCGCTTTATGTTACGACGAGCAACCGGGACGGTCGGGCAATAGCGAGTGAAGGCGATGACAAGATTTTAAGGATCATCAACCCACAGTAGCGTGGGCAGCAAAAAATGGCGGAAAAGAAATTCTACGAAATGAGCAGGGGCGAGCGCCTCAATTATGTAAAAAAGGCCACTGGGATATCCGACGACATTGAGGCGATGCTAAAGCCGCTTGCGTTTGACGACGCAAACAGGATGGTAGAGAATGCAATAGGCGTCATGTCAATACCGATGGGGATTGCGACTAATTTCGTGATAAACGGCAGGGAGCTCTTGGTGCCGATGGCAATAGAGGAGCCGTCAGTGATTGCAGCCGCCAGCAAGGCAGCCAAGATCGCTAAGATAAATGGAGGGTTCACCGTCGAGGCCGACGGCTCGCTCATGATAGGGCAAGTGCAGACAGTTGGCATTGACAAAACTGCGAGTGACAAGATATTGAAGAGCAAAAAGCAGCTGCTCGCTATTGCTAATGCAAAGAGCAGGTCTGTCGTTGCCACCGACCTTCAGGTGCGGCAGCTGCGCGATGCAAGCCCGAACAATATGGGCGACATGCTGCTCGTCGAGCTTGTCATCGACACCAAGGATGCGATGGGCGCAAATGCGATAAACACGATGTGCGAGGCAATAGCGCCGCAGGTAGCCGAGATAACTGGCGGCGAGGTTGTGTTAAAGATACTATCGAATTATGCGACAAGGAGGATGGTAAAGTGCAGGGCAGTATTTGACAAAGGGGAGCTTGGCGGAAGTGAAATAGTAGAGAGGATACTGTACGCATATGCGCTTGCTTATTCTGACGTTTACCGCGCCGTGACGCACAACAAGGGAGTGATGAACGGCATAGATGCAGTCGCGCTGGCGACAGGGCAGGACTTTAGGGCGATTGAAGCCGGAGCACATGCGTATTCTGCAAGGGACGGTACCTACAGATCATTAACGAAATGGCACAGGACAAGGGAAGGCGACTTGGCCGGCGAAATTGAATTGCCATTGGCAGTTGGAATTGTAGGCGGCATTACTGCCATGCACCCGGCGGCCAAGCTTGCGCTCCAAATTTTGGGTGTCAAAAGCGCAAAAGATCTGGCAATGGTTATGGCCGCTGCTGGCCTTGCGCAAAACTTGGCTGCGATCAGGGCGCTGTCTGCAGAGGGCATTCAGGAAGGTCACATGAGGCTGCACAAAAGGAAATTTCGCAAGTAGATATATATCCAGTAAAACGCCTTTCCCACCTGTTTACCAACAATGCCTACGATGAAATTTGCAGTCCCAAAGGGCAGCATTGAGGAGGTCACGTTCAAGCTGCTGGAGCAGGCGTGGCAGAGCGTGAGCGGCAGGGGGCGCACTTACAGGGTCAAATTGAGCGACCCAGAGATAGATGTCAAGATATTGAGGCCGCAGGAAATCCCTACCTATGTCCAAGAGGGCTTTTATGACGTAGGCATCACCGGCAGGGACTGGGTAAAAGAGGCTAGGGCCGACGTTGAAGTGCTGCTCGACCTTGAGATTGGGAAGGTCAAGCAGGTGATCGCAGCCCCGACGAGTTTTCCTTACAATAACCTTGACGAGATGATAGCAGATTTTGCCAAGAACAATAGGACGCTGAAGGTATCTTCAGAATACCTCACTACCACGTCTTCTCACTTCAAAGCAAGCCCCGCCTACAAGAAGGCATACGGCAACGCAGACCCTATGATAATAACTCCGTGGCTTAGAGTGGGCGAGAACAAGAAAGTCGAGATATTCCTCTCTTTTGGAGCGACAGAGGCCAAGCCACCAGAGGACGTTGACGCGATTTTCGATATCACAGAAACTGGCACGACGCTTGCCCAGAACAACTTGAAGATAATCGACAAGGTGGCCGAGTCGACTGCAGTGCTGATAGCAAACAAGAAGGCTCTCAAGGACCCGGCAAAGCGCGAGAAGATAGCCGACATGATAGCGCTCCTGCGGGGCGTCGTAGAGGGCAGAAAAAAGCTCCATATATTTGTCAACGTGAAGAAAGAGAACCTGCAAAGGCTGCTGAAGGAGCTGCCGGCGCTAAAGAGGCCGACCGTCAGCCCGCTCTCTGAGGACGGCTGGTACGGCGTCAACACGGTCATCGACAAGAATGAGTTTATCAGGATAGTGCCCAAGCTGAGAAAGCTGGCGCAGGGGCTGGTGGTGCTCGAGCCGAGGCAGATACTGCCGCTTGACGAGATAAACTTGGACGGATATTCCTGATGAAGATAATCAGTGTTGCAGATCCGGCTGCCGAGGCAGCCGGGTTGCGCAAATCGGCTACCGCCATTTCTGACGCGCTCATTGAAGAAGCAAAATCGATAATGAAAGGGGTAGCGGAGCACGGCAATGCTGCTGTTCTTGATTACACTGCAAAATTTGACGGCGTCAGGCTTGGCTCGCTCGCAGTAAGCAATGAGGAGATAAAGCAGGCATATAGCCAAGTCACAAAAGAGCAGGTCAAGGCAGTCAAATTGATGAAAGAGCAGCTGGCAAAGAGCGAGCTGGCAGTGCTCAAGAGGCTGAAAGGAATCGCGCTGTTATCAGGCGGCATCAGAATTGACCGGCAAATCAAGCCCGTTTCAAGCGTCGGGTGCTACATCCCCGGCGGCAAGGCGCGCTACCCAAGTACGGTCATCATGTGCGCGGTACCGGCCAAGGTTGCAGGCGTAAAGAGGATCGTGGCAATTTCGCCGCCAAGGAAGGACGGCACCATTGACCCGCTGACGCTCGTTGCCACAGAGATTTGCGGCGTCGATGAATTCTACAAGATTGGAGGCGCGCACGGGATAGCGGCGCTTGCCTACGGCACACAGTCAATAAAGCCTGTCAGCAAGATAGTTGGCCCTGGCGGCATGTTCGTCACTGCTGCAAAATTGATAGCTTCAGGCAGGGTGTCTACAGACATGGTGGCAGGCCCGACAGAGCTCTTGATCTATGCCGACGCGACGGCAGACCCAAGGATGGTTGCAGTCGACCTTATCTCGCAGGCAGAGCACAGCGCCGACACGGTCTGCAGCCTCGTGACGACGTCGGACAGGCTGGCGTCGCAGGTGCAGTCGCAGGTGCAGTCGATCGCCGAAAAAATCACGCGCTCAGACATCGTCAAAAAAAGCCTGCAGGAGAACGGCTTTATCGCTATTTGCAAAAATGAAAATGCCTGCGTCGAGTTTGTGAACGAGTTTGCGCCAGAGCACCTCGAGATAATGAGCAGGAACGCCGACAGCATTGCAAAAAGGGTCGATTCGGCTGGCCTGGTGCTTGTTGGCAGCAACGCCCCGTCGTCTGCAAGCGACTACTGCCTTGGCTCAAACCATGTGCTCCCGACCCTTGGTTTTGGCAAGTCAAGAGCGTCGCTTTCGGTACTTGATTTCGTCAAGATTGTCAACAAGGTCAAGGTCACAAAGGCAGGACTGAAAAAAGTCGACAGAGCGATAAAAGAGATGACTGCAGCAGAAGGGTTGCTCAACCACTACGAAGCAGTGAAGGCGAGGATGGATGAAGAAGAATAACAACAGGCTTGACAGCAACATCAAGAGGATCGCCAGGCTTGACCGTTACGTCAGGCCCGATAAGGTAGAGGGCGCGATAAAGCTCGACTCTAACGAGAATTTCGCGCTTGACGGCAGGTTTGTGAGAAGCGCGGCAGAGCAGGCGGCAAGGCAGGTCGACCTGAGGGAGTACCCGCTTGACCAACTTGACCAGCTCTACGCGCAGCTTGCAAAATACACTGGCATTGGTGAGCAGTGCATAGCGGCTGGCAGCGGCTCTGACCAGATAATCGAGCTCATCCTGTCGACGCTTGGCGGCAGGCGCGCGACTGTGTTTTCGCCCACATTTTCGTACTTTATCAACAGGTGCGAGCTGCATGGCATCAACGTAGACAGAGTGCCTCTTGAGCGCGATTTTGAGCTAAACAAGCAGGCGTTTGTAAAGAGCGCAAAAAAGTCTGATCTTGTCTACATATGCTCGCCAAACAACCCGACAGGCAACCAGTTTGACAGGCAGACGGTGATGGACATCTTGGACTCGCTTGACGGCAGGCTTGTGCTAATTGATGAGGCGTACGTCGACTTTGCAGACTACTCGCTTTCTGCTGATGCAATAAAGCGCGACAACGTCGTCGTGCTGCGCACGCTTTCAAAAGCATTCGGGCTTGCCGGCGCAAGGGTCGGCTACATGGTAGCCAGCGAAAAATTCGTGCAGGTGTTCAGGTCGACCATCCAGTCGCCGTACCCGATAAGCATCCTTTCGCTTGCCATTGCCTCTGGAGTGCTTGCGCGCGCAGACCACGTAAGAAAGACAATAGAGACGATAAGGAGCGAAAGGAGCAGGGTGATAGGCAGGCTATCTAAGATACCCGGCATTAAGGCGTTCAGATCTGACGCGAATTTCATCTTCATCGAGACTGGCAAGAGCTATCAGGCAATTTCAAAGGCGCTTGGGAGCAACGGCATCGTAGTCAAGATGCTGGACAACCTCGCCGGCCACAGGGGCTGCATGAGAGTCACAATAGGCACGCGGGAAATGAACGACAGGTTCCTCCAGAGCATAGAAGGGGTTTTGTGACGATGTTATTTGACTGCGCCCTCTTTGACATCGATGGGGTGCTTGTCGACATCCGCAGGTCGTACAACGCTGCGATCAAGAAGACAGTCGAATTCATGCTCAAAGAAATTGCTGGCAGAACTTTTCGCAACTTGGTTACGGATCAAATAATTCTAAAGTTCCGTCAGACCGGCGGCTTTAACAATGACACCGACACGAGCTATGCGATAATGCTTGCAATGCTTGCCAACCTGCCAAAGAATGTCACTCAGGCAAGAAAGTGGTTAATCGAGGTAGCAGAAAACGCCGACGAGAGCGGCGGTGTGTCAGTGGAAAAGTTCCTTGCCAGCAATTACGACATTGGCAAGTGGAAGAGCATGCTCGCCTACCCGGCGCAGGTCAAGGACAGCATGCTTGCAAGAGTGTTTGACGAGTTATTTTACGGGCCTGAATTGTTCAGAAAACAGGATCATCTAGAGCCCAAGTACTGGGCTGGCCGCAGGCCGCTTATCAAGAACGACAGGCTCGCGGTGAGCAAAAAGGCGATGCGGCGATTGCACGAGATGTTCGGCGGAAACCTTGCCATAGTGTCGGGCAGGAGCAGGCTTGCGGCCGAGTATTCGCTCAAACCTGTAATGAAGTATTTCAACCCAGACGCCTGCGTGTTCTTGGAGGACGAAAAGCGTGAATATGCCAAGCCAAACCCCTATGCGATAAAGCGCGCCATGCAGGCAATGAATGCAAAAACGGCAGTTTACGCTGGAGACTCTGCCGAGGATCTGCTCATGGCAAGGCGCGCCGAGAAAGAGCTGGGCGTAAAAATAGCATTTGTCGGCATTTACGGCAACAGCCCGCAGCCAACCAAGACAATAGCTAAATTCAGGCAGGAAGGCATCGAAGCGATTGCAAAAAGCGTCGACCAATTACCGCGCATAATAAGTACTCAGCTCTAGAAGGATGAGGCAACAAGCTGAAATCTGAACATCTTGCATTTGACTACACTGAAAAGACTTGGTTCAACTAAACGTATTGAAACTCAACCTTGACTTGGTAGGGCAATACCCAGAGGTATACAAAGAGTTCTTGGAATTAAGGAGGATGGCGCCGACGGAGTGATGATTTGAAATGGAGACAGCACTGATAATGGCATTCGTACTGACTCTTGCAGCCGCAGCAGCGGCACTTACATACTCGTTATTGAAGGCCGAGAAGTAAGCAAAAGCCTGCAGGGCATTTGGAAGGACCTTTAAGAGTTTAAATAAAGTATTGCCAGTCTAAGAATACACCTTGGCTGCTGCCATAAGAAAGGCAAAGATTGAGAGGGCCACAAAAGAGACCGCCGTCACCGTAGAAGTCAACATCGATGGCACAGGCAAAACTAACATCAAGACCGGCCTTTCGTTTATCGACCACCTCATCACCTCGATTGGCAAGCACGCCATGATAGACATTACGCTGTCTGGCAAGTCAAACGACGGCATCGTCCACCACCTTGCAGAGGACATCGCCATTGCGCTTGCGCAGACTATAGACAAGGCGCTCGGCGACAGGGCGAAGGTGAGGAGGTTTGGCTACGCCCTCGTCCCAATGGACGAGTCGCTTGCGTACGTGTCGATAGATCTGGTAAAGCGCCAATTCCACAGCATGCAATTAAAGTTGACACGCGACAGCATAGAAGGAGTGCCGAAAGAGGATCTTGAGCACTTTGTCAGGTCGCTTGTCCAGAACCTCAACGCGTGCACCCACATGGTGGTGCATTATGGTGACAACGACCACCACAAGGTCGAGGCTGCGCTCAAAGCGTTTGCAGTGGCGCTTCGGATGGCCGTCGAGATCGACAGCCGGAGAAAGGGAGGAGTGCCTAGCACCAAGGGGGCCATGTGATTGGCAAAAATAGCGATATTTGACTACGGCACAGGCAACCTGTTCAGCCTGAAATCCGCGCTTGAGAGGAACGGCGCTGAGGGCGTCAAGATAATCTATGACCTCAAAGACCTGGGTGGGTTTGACGGCCTTGTGCTACCTGGCGTTGGCAACTTTGACCCTGCCATCAGATCGATAGAGAAAAGCGCACAACACCTCAACGAAGCCATAGACATCGGCATGCCAGTGATGGGCATCTGCCTTGGGATGGAGATGCTGTTTGACAGGAGCGAGGAGGGCAAGCTGGAGGGATTAAAGATACTGGATGGAGACGTGGTGATGCTGCCAAAGAGCAAGGTCAAGATCCCACACATGGGCTGGAACAACCTCCAGATAAAGGGTGACAGCAGGCTGCTCAAGGGAGTGAAGGACGGCTCTTGGGTGTACTTCGTGCACTCGTATAGGACGGTGCCAAAGGAGCGCAAGATAGTGGTGGCCAGCTCTGACTATGGCGTGAGTGTCCCGGCAGTGATTGAAAAGGACAACCTCATCGGCGTCCAGTTCCACCCGGAAAAGTCAGGCGACGTAGGCGCAGTCATGATAAAGAACTTTATCGCAATGTGCGACAACAACGAGGCAAAATGAGGGTTATAGCCGCAGTTGACATCATGGGCAGAAGCGTAGTCAGGCTCGTCAAGGGCGACCCGGCCAACAAGGTTGTCTACAGCAGCGACCCGGTCGAGACTGCTAAAAAGTGGGAGGCTGCCGGCGCCGACATGCTGCACGTCGTAGACCTTGACGCGGCTTTCCAGACAGGCAGCAGCAACGCAGAGATAGTGAAAAGAATAGCAGCTGAAGCAGTGAAAATCCCGGTGGAAGTTGCTGGCGGCATCAGGACGACAGAAGCAGCCGAAGACATGCTGTCCAAGGCGTCAAGGGCGGTGCTTGGCACGATGGCATACAGCGAGCAGGAGGCTGTGAATAAGCTAGTGAAAAAGTACCCCGGCAGGATAATAATATCGATAGACCAGAAAGGAGGCAACGTGATGGTGAAGGGCTGGAAAGAGTCGGCCAACATTAAAGTCGGAGACGCGATAGCCCAGTTCAGGGCAATGGGCATCGACGAGTTCCTGCTGACGAGCATCGAGCGCGACGGCACCCTTGAGGGGCCTGATGTGCAGACGCTGGCCGAAGCCGCAAAATCCGCAAGGATAATCGCAAGCGGAGGGATTGCAAGCATCGAGGATGTCATCAGGGTGAGGAGCGCCGGCTGCTCTTCAGTCATACTTGGCAAGGCGATGTACGACGGCAAGGTGAGCATCGAGAGGGCAAAGGCGGTAGCATAGAATAATGGTGCTGGCAAAGAGGATAATCCCGTGCCTTGACGTCGATAACGGCAGAGTCGTCAAGGGGGTACACTTTGCAGAGGTCAAGGACGCCGGCGACCCTGTCGAGCTTGCAAAGAGGTACAGCGAGCAGGGCGCTGACGAGCTCGTGTTTCTCGACATTACGGCATCACAGCAGGGCAGGGACACGATGAAGAGCGTGGTGAGAAAAGTTGCAAGCGTCATCGACATTCCGTTCACAGTCGGTGGCGGCATCAAAAAGCTAGAGGACGGCCGCGACATACTGCTCTCCGGCGCCGACAAGGTCTCGATAAACACAGCGGCCGTCAAGAACCCGGAGCTGGTGACGCAGCTGATGTCGATATTTGGCAAGCAATGTGTGGTAGTCGCGATAGACACAAAGAGGAACTATGGCGCTGCAAAAGGCCAGACGATATTCAAAGATAAAAGCGGCAAAAAGTTCTGGTTCGAGGTGAGGATCTATGGGGGCAAGGAAGGGACAAGGCTTGACGCCATAAAATGGGCAAAAGAAGTTGAAAGGCGGGGAGCCGGCGAGATCCTGCTGACGAGCATTGACGCTGATGGCACGGAGAACGGCTACGATGTCGAGCTGACAAGGATGATCTGCAAGTCGACCCGGATTCCAGTTATCGCTTCTGGCGGCTGCGGTAGCCCGCGCCACATGCTCGATGTGTTTGAAAGGGCTAACGTTGACGCCGCCCTTGCCGCGTCGATATTCCATTATGAAAAGTCAACTGTCGACAAGGTAAAGAAATACCTGAAGAGAAGCGGCGTCACGATCAGAGTATAATAATGGCGCATGCGCTGCTGCGTTTATGGAGATGTTTGGCGCCGGCGGCAGCAAGCTGCCGTTTGAGATACACCTCGAGAAATTGAGCGAGTCAGCCAGAACCATAATGGTTGATTTGCGCAATTTTGTCAGGTCGCTTGGGAGCAACGTCATAGAGGAGGTGAGGCCGCACAGGGTGGTTTACGCCAAGACGCTGAACTTTCGCACATTCCTTGACATTGCGCCGGCCGGCGACTCGCTTGTGCTGTTGATAAGGTCAGGCAGGAGCGGCCCGCCTGTGACGGCCACAGTCAGGACTCCTCAGGACGCTGAAAACGCAAAAAAGCAGATAGCTGATGCCTACCAAAAGATTCAGTAGTTGATGTTAAAATCTGAAAACTCGCCAGTGTATTTTTCGAATTTTACGTTGACGTCGTCCACCTTAGCCTTTGGCGGGCCGACATAACACCACTCGATGACTTCATTAACGTCCATCTCATTGCCTTCAAAGATGGCCTCCACCCGGCTGTCAGGCAGGTTGCGCACCCAGCCGGTCACGCCGTGGCGGGTAGCTACCTGCTTGGTGTTCTGCCTGAAATAGACACCCTGAACCCTGCCGCTGACAAAGACGTGCGCACGGCTTTTCCTCTGGCTTGTGCTTTCAGTCACTATGCGTAGTGGTTTGAATGATTGATTTAAAAAACCTATCCGGCCGCCAAAAAAGGTGGCGGCGGTTGTTGTTGTTAAGCCAGATTTCCGCCTTCTTCTGCGAACAGCTGCTCGTACGTCGTTCCCTTTCTGACGAGCCGGAACTTGCCGTCGCTCTCCTTCATCACTATCGGCGGCTTGGTCTGACAGTGGAACGGCATGTTGAACACCACAGAGTACGCGCCGACGTTGTAAAATGACACATACCGGCCCACTTCGGATTCGTTCAGGTCAGACGCCTTTGAAAGCGGGAATACATCGTACGTGTCGCACAGTCTGCCTGCCAGGTGTGTGTTCTTTGCCGTCGTAGCAGCGAGGGTGGTCGTCCTGTCCTTGCCGTCTACTACAGGCACTACTTCCTGCGGGTACTCTTGCTTGAGAAGTGCGGCATCAAGCAAAATGTGGTAGCCTGCGTCTACTATCACTATCTTGTGCTCGTTGTACTCTTTTGTGTTCACTACCCTTGAGATGAGAATGGACGACTCTGCCACGAGAAAGCGGCCGCTCTCTATCATTAGGGTGAATATCCCATGGGTCTCTGCCAGCTGGTTCAGCTTGCCGACATGATTCTCAGCCATCTGGGCCGGCGTCGGCACGGGGTCGTTGTAGAACACCGGTGTCCCGCCTCCGATGTCAAAGGTGTTCACCTGGAATGCAGGGTGCTCCTTCTTCATCTTGGTCATGAACGCGTCCATCTTGTCCAGAGCGTGAGTATAGCATGAAAAGTCGGTGATCTGCGACCCGAGATGGAAGTGGAAGCCCTCGAATTTCAGCAGATCGCTTCCCATCAGGTGCTTGACCATCTTGGCCGCGCTGTCTATCGTCCCTCCATTGAATGGGACTCCGAACTTGCCGTTTCTGTATGATGCGCGAACTTCAGCTTTTACGCCTACCTCTGGGTTCACGCGTATCATTGTAAGCGGTCTTGCTACTCCTACCTTGCTTGCGGCCTTGGCCAGGTTTGTCATCCCGTTAAAAGAACTGACGACAACCCTTCTCACCCCGCCCTGCAACACTTCCGCGTATTCTTCTGCTTCCTCGGTCACGCTTGTGTAAATGACATTCTCCGGGTCTGCCTTGCACTGCTTGATGAAGTGCAGCTCGCCAAGCGACGTCAGATCGAACGTCATGCCGTCTTTCATGAACGACCTGATTATTGCAGGCGTAAAGTTTGCCTTGATGGAATACGCGACCTTGACCGGGCCTTTGAACTTTGAATAAGCCTTGTGCAGCTCCCTTGCTTTTGTGTGCAGCATGTCTTCGTCGACAAGGTAAAGCGGCGTGCCGTACTCTGCGACTAGCTTACTGACGTCAAGAGGGGTGACAAAGCGGTTTAGTGCAGCTGCTGTTGGTTTTTTTACGAGTTGGACCTGTGAATTTTCAACCAATTTCTTTTTGTTAGGTTTATCATAAAACATATAACTTAAAAACATTGCCCCCGCTGCGCGGGCTTGTCTGTCTAAAAAATTTCGTACAAGCGGCGCCAAAAAATTTGTTGTGTCTGTCAGGCAAAAACAAAAAGTGAAAAAGAAAGGAAAAGTAAAAACGGGCTGGCCGGGCTTTCTAGCGGTAGTACGGAACTGTGAGCTTTTCTCCCGGCTTGCCTTCCCTCTGCGTCTTTATTTTCTTCACTGCCTCTTCAAAGTGGCGCATCATGACCTGCGCCTCTGAAGCGTGCTTGGCAGCTTCTTCCGGTGTCGGGTACTTTGCCAGATATTCGTGGAGCACGAGCGACACAGCGGTGTTTGCGACTGCGCTAGTGTCTGCGCCGCTAAAGCCCTCTGTGAGCTCGGCGACCTTGACAAAGTCCACTTCTGGGCTCATCGGCTTGCCCTTTGCGTGGATTTCCAGTATTCTCTGCCTTGCTGCCTTGTCTGGCATCGGGACGAACACTATCTTGTCGAATCTGCCGGGGCGCAAGAGCGCCGGGTCTACCATGTCTGCACGGTTGGTTGCGGCGATCACTACCACGCCTGACAGCGACTGGATGCCGTCAAGCTCTGTCAGCAATTGCGACACAACGCGCTCAGTGACCATGCTGTCGCCTCCCATGCCCCTTGTGGGAGCAATCGAGTCTACTTCGTCGAAAAAGACTACGCATGGCGCAGCCTGCCTTGCCCTTCTGAATATCTCTCGGATTCCGCGCTCGGACTCGCCGACCCACTTGCTCAGTAGCTCTGGTCCCCTCACGCTGATAAAGTTGGCCTCAGACTCTGTCGCCACTGCCTTTGCAAGCAGCGTCTTGCCGGTGCCAGACGGCCCGTGCATCAGCACACCCTTGGGCATAGTATGGCCGAGCTTTGTGTACAGGTCTGGGTATCTCAATGGCCACTCGACTGCCTCCTGAAGCTCGCGCTTGACCTCCTCTAGGCCGCCTATCGCAGTCCATGGGATGTCCGGCGATTCGAGGTAGACCTCTCTCATGGCCGACGGCATTACTTCCTTGACGGCGTTCTCAAAGTCGCTCATGGTGACAATGAGTTTGTTCAGCACTTCTGGCGAGAGCTTTTCGTCTTCCAAGTTGAGCTCTGGCAGCACGCGCCTCAGGCACTTCATTGCCGCCTCCTTGCAGAGGTACTCGAGGTCCGCGCCCACAAAGCCGTGCGTCACTGCCGCTATCTTGTCCTGGTCGACGTCGGTGTCAAGCGGCATGTTGCGGGTGTGTATCT
>DAINRX010000024.1:8397-14658 GCA_036741635.1 Nitrososphaera sp. | reverse complement strand
GTAGTAGTAGCCGTAGCAGCAGCAAATATTCCCAACTCGGCAAGCATCCGCTCCCTTTCCTTTCTCCTCCTCTGCTCAAGGAGCAGGCCGGCGATGTTGCGCGACCTCTCGAGATGATCGAAGGTTATTGTGCACCTTATTTTTGCAAGCATCTTGGCTATGGCGGAAAATATCCTGCGCATCAGGGTGTCCCTGACCTGCGATAGCCCGAGCAGCTGCTCAACTGTTGACTTGGAGTCGCTTCTTATGGCGATGACAATTTGCATCTTCTTCCTGCCTCTTGACATCCTCCTTATGGCAGCCAGGTTGTCCGCAAGCGCGAAATAGATGGCGAGCAGCTCCATCCTCTGCACACCGAACCTTTCGTTCTTGGGCGTAGGGCGCACGATCCGGATACTACTTGTTTCAGTAAAATGGTTGTACCATGCGACATAGCCGGAGGGCGAGGCGTCAGCGTCTATCACGACAATACTGTGCAGTCGCAATACGTACTTATCTTCGTCAGCATAGCGTATAAATGCATATCCAACGGGGAACATTTGCCATCTATAGGGCAACATATACTCAATAGATGCAGAGTTAGGAGCACGCGAGAGCGAGAGAGCGCGCACGCGCACACATGATTTCTTCAAAAGCAAACAAAGCGCGAGGTTGATGGTGTGGCCCCGTAGCGTCATCAACGTGCAGGGCGCATCTGCTGTCGGAGTTTCCAGTCAACCTCAACATAAGAGGCAGCTGCAATTTCGCAGCGGCGAACAAAAACCTACCTGACATAGAGTACGTAACTCCCTATAGAGTAAGGAGAGCTATTGATTGAATTTCAGCAATAAAGATTAACTTGGCGTGCAAAATTTCGCTGATGCTTCACAATTATTGCAGGGCATGCGGGGCTGACCTGAAGGTCATGGCTGTGTGCATCAGGTAGGTGCGGCGGCGCCATACTTTATGGCTGCCCAAACTGCGCTACCTTTTCAGACACCAGAATGCACATCGAATGTCTGTATCAATCGTCTATTGTGCACGCCGAAGAGGGGTCGTAGTAGCCTGCTTTGCGCGCCTAACGAGATCTCGGTACAGCCGGTCGCGGTTGCCTGCTTCCCTGGCGGCAAGCTCTCCAGCAACCTTTGTCCTGCTTCCCTGGAGGTATTCTATCGTTATGTCGCTATCCCGGATCGCGCCAAGCAAATCCTGCAGCTCCTCAAGAGCTAGAGCCAGGCTGACGGCCCTTTCGTACTTTTTCCTGCCAGCCGGCGGCACCATCTCAAGTATGTAGCGCAGCTTTTTGCAGTCCTTCCTCAGCCTGTGCAACTCTTCGACTTTGCTGCTGTCCGACAGCACCACCGGAAATGCCTCGTTTATCTTCACGCCCAATTTGCCAGCAGCCCTGTCAATCCTCGACTCCAGCTTGCCCGCCGGTATACTGCTGCTGTCCAGCTGCACAGGCTGCATTTTCTTTAGCGCCCGGCCAAGCTTGCCAGCCCGCCCAAGCTCCGCCTTCCTTTTCTTTTGGAGCTGCCCAAGCAGCTTTTCTGCACCCGGCGCGCCTTCCGCCAGCGCGGCAATCTTGCCCCGGATTATGTCAAGGTCACGTGCATTGCTGTTTGCTTTGAAAAACTTTCTGTATTTTTTGATCTGCCTGTTTTTTCTCTTGCGCAGCTTTTTTGGTAGTAGGGAAAACGAGACATCCAGCCTCCTGATCGAGGTTCTCACGTCGTGGATGCTGTTCTCGGTGCCTTGGTCGGCAAGGTACGCGTCCAGCCTCCTGCCTACGCGCCTGACATTCTGGCGGAACCTTTGCTTGTAGAACGCTGCCAGGGTGGTGGTGGTAGCTGTCATTGCGCCTCACTTACTCTGCTAGTGGCCTTGGACGGACTTTAGGAAGCCGTCGATCCGCTTTTGCAGGTCGATGTTTATCTCCGGAATGGACCTGTTGCCGTCTACAAGCACAAGGTTGTAGCGCTTTTGCATGGTGCGGAATTCCTTGGCAATCATGCGCTGGTAAATGATGAACGACTCGTACATGTCGTCTGACAGACCCATGTCGGCGCCTGACTCGTAATAGTCAAGGAACGCGTTCTTTTGAAAGACGCGGTGCACAAGCTCGTTGGGATCGACATCCAGATAGAACACAAGATCCGGCACTATGGCAAAACCAAACAGCTGATGCGACCACCTCTTGCTTATGCCCCTGACCGCGTCCCTTGCCATCAGCGTGTAGATGTACCTGTCGGCAAGCACGATGTACCCAGAGCGCAGAGCAGGGATTATCTTGTTTTCAAGCTGGTCTGCAAAGTCGGCCGCGTAAAAGAGGCTCATGGTCCTCCTGCCGAGCATGTGCTCCCTTTTCGCCTCCACTATCCCCACACTTACAAGCTCTGATCGCCGGAGGCCGGTGTTGAGCACTGCATGCCCGTCTGCCTCGAGCTTGGTGGTTATCATGCCGATCTGTGTGCTTCTGCCGGAGGCGTCCGGGCCTTCTATGACTATCAGCCGGCCCTTGATCTCGATGTCCTGAAGGTAGAGTATCCCCTTGCCGTAGTACCTTATTGGCCGGGAATCGGTTCTGACCTGAGCTCTCCTCATTATTGTTTAAGCACTCCTTCTGCAACAGCGTTCCGCGGCATCTGTTGCCTCGGCAGCATTTCCATCACCTTCTGCCTCACCCGCTTTTGCTGCTCCTCAATGTCCGTAGTGCCGTCGATGACTGTAAACCCTTCTGTCTCGACCATCGACTCGTACTGCTCGATTATCCTTCCTTGGAATATCCTGTAGCTTTCAAACGGGTCGTTGCTCAGATTCAGATCCATTCCCGCCTCGTAGTACTTCAGCTTTGGCCTGCTCTTGACTATCCTGTCAAACGAGATTTCGACTGGAACCCTGAAGTAAAACGCGATGGTCGGCTTGACTGCAAAGCCGTAGACATGGCGCACCCACTCTGGGCTGCAGCCCCTGACGACGTCCCTTGCAAACGCGGTATAGATGTACCTGTCTGCAAGCACAGTATAGCCGGCGCGCAGAAGCGGCAGGATGTTCCTTTCGTACCTCGCCGCAAAGTCGGTCGCGTGGAGCAGGCTGAAGGTGGTGGGCGTCAGTAAGTTCTTCTTCTTACCTTTTGATATTATCTCCTTGACCTGCTCCGACGAGTTCCATTCCGTAAAGAACACTGGCATGCCGTTGTAGCGCAGCCATTTTTCTAGCAGCCGAATCTGGGTAGACTTGCCCGATCCATCGACGCCTTCAACGATAATGAGCCTGCCTTCCACCGGAAACCCTTCTTTTCTTCTCATATCGCCATGATCTCCTTCGCTGCCGGCGCGGCTGCCAATTGCTTCTCATAGGCAATAGAGTAGCTGACCGAGACGCCAAACGCCTGCTCGAACTTTTTCAGTGCCTCAGCAAGTAGAGTCAACGGTATGAGCTGCCTTGCAGAGGGCGCTATCCTGATGTCCACTTTCTTGCCCTTTACGGAGAGCCTGACATTCAGTCTGGCCCTTTCAAGGATTGCCGAAAGCGCAAGGCACGCCGATATCTTTTCCACCGACTTTTTGTTCTGCGGCTCCAGTATCGGCTTGTAGCGCGAAAAGAGCCAGTCGACCGTCTTTTCCTTCCTCGTATGGATTATCGACAATGCCAGAATGAGCTGCTCTCTATGGCTCAAAAACGCGCTGTCCTCGTCAATCATCAGATAAAACAGGTTGTTGAGGTTTGTTATCAGAGGCAGGCTCGCGCCCTGCTTTATCGCGTGGGCGAGGATCATGCGCTCTTTTTCTCTCAGGAGGCCGGCGGCCACTAGTGGCTTGACGAGCGTGACTGTATGCCGCGGTAGCATTTCTGGTTGGCAGGCAAAAGTCACAAATGCCTTGGCCTTTTCGTTGCTGATGCTGCCTTTATAGAATGTCTTGGAGTCGCGGATAAACACCGACAGTATCCCTTCGCGGAGGCCCTGTGCGCTCACTACGACTTTTTCAAAGTTGAACTTTTGCATCAGCATGCTGATTATTGACGAGCCTGCCGTAACAGTCTCTACCCTGTCCCTCCCTATCGCCCTAGCCTCTGCCAGCTCGTCGGCATCCATTTCGTAAAGCTCGCCTGCAATTGAAGAGACAGAGGACCTGTCCATCTGGTAGTTATGGATCTTGTCGAGCCTATAGTCTCTCAGTTCTTGGTCGTATCTTGCCATTGCCCTCAGCGTCCCGCCGACTCCGACAAGCGTGGTGTCGGGGCTCAGATCAAACTCTTTTCTGTCCGGCAGGACATCCAGTATATGGTGCTCCATCCTGCTGTAGTTCTTTTTTGAAAAGGTGCCGTCGCCCTTGCCAAACATCTGCGACAGCCGGAGGGCGCCTAGCGGGTACGACTTGATCTTTTTGATGCCGTAATTTTCAGTGTACACCAGCTCCAGGCTGCCGCCGCCAAGGTCAAAGAAAAGCGCGGTAGGGATGCATGTCGCCTGCAGCGCCCCGACATACGAATACAATCCTTCCTCCTGCTCCGAGAGCACCTTGAAGTGAAAGCCAGTCTGACTGTACACTGTTTTCAAAAAATCGTCCCTGTTGCCGGACTCCCTCACAGCGCTCGTCGCCACGGGGAGCACATGCCTAATGGAATCAAAGTTGATGACGTCGCGGAACATCCTGAGCGCGTCAATCGTGCGATCTATGGGCTCTTTCCCGAGGTAGCCTGTCTTGTGGAGGCCCTCGCCGAGCCTGGCCTTGGCGCCTTCCTGCTGGTATGCCTTGAACGTGCCATCTTTCTTGACATCATAGTTGACAAGCTTTACTGAATTGAAGCCAAGGTCTATTACAGATACTTTCATCGCTGATCCAGCCTATTGATGCAGCATTCATGCGGCTTTGTTAATAATATTATCTATATTGTTCATTTAGTAGCGGGCGACCTTTTTCAGGTGCTTTGGAGTCAAAAGCCATCTGAGCTCGCCCTTTGCCTTTGGCTGGAAGGAAGTCACGATTATTTTTGCAAGACCGGCTTTTTTCAGCACCACGCTGCCTGCGCTGCTGCCAAAGACGATCTCGCTTACCATGGTGCTCAGGTACGGCTCGTGGCCTACCACGAGCACAGACGATTCCGGCTTGAATTGCGACAGCTTGCGGTATAGCTCTGCCCTGCTCCCTTCCGGCTTGAGCTCGCTCCATTCCTCTATGCTGCCCTTCTTGACCTTGAGGACTTTGGCAACCATCTCTGCGGTCTGGAGCGCGCGCTTGAGCGGGCTTGTGGCGACAAAATCGAACTTGACGCCCAGTCTGTCAAGAGCTCTGGCAATCTCATGAACCTCTTGCTGCCCGGTTACCGTGAGTGGCCGCTCAGAGTCCCTGCCCACGCTGGCGGCAAGTCTCTTGCCCGCCTCGCCATGCCGCAGAATGTAAAGCTCCACAAGCGCAAGTCGGCATGTGGGGTATATCAAATTTATCATCAAAAAATGGGGGCGGGGGCCCTTACGAGCCGTCCATGTTGAGCAGCAGGAGCTGCTCTCCTTCTTGCAGCGAGTGCGCCTGCACTGTCATGAGCCAGCTTCCTTCGCCGAAAAAGTCAGACACGTCAAGTATGCCTGAGAATTCCCAGTCGCCGGATGTAATTATTGCCTTTATCGAATCGTTCGCCGAGTTGGCCACCGTTATGTATAGTGCCGTGCTTGTGAGAAAATGGCTTCCCAGCGCTGCAGCATTGCCAGTTGACGATAGAGAAACAATCAACCCGACCATTGCCATAGCAGAAAGAATCGCTGTCACACTTTTAGTGTTCATGGCAAAAGCATGACAGGAGTGCTTTCAATAAAGCGTGGCCGAAGTGAATGACATAGACGCCCAAGATTACCTGTTACAATATAGACTAACGATCAACCTGTAGTAGATTCTGCCAGCAAAAAACATCAGGCCAAGCTTTTCTTGACAGCGTATGAAAACGACACTTCAAGCCCCGGACTTGGGGCTCAAGCTAAGCCGGTAGGACCCGTTTATCGCCAGTGGGATCATAGAAACTCTGCTCCCTGCGCACATGGGGCAGGCGATAGCAACCTGCTCTTTCATCCGCAGAACTGTTGCGCTCCAAAAGCAAGATTCGCAGAGCGCAAAATATCTGCCAAAATTGTCGCTTGGAAGTAAATTTTCCATTATGAGGTTGACATACATCATCGTTCTAGAGTCAGTGTAAATTAATATTCATTACCAAACAGCAAATCGTAGATGCTGTGATCCTATATATTGTATGTTGGATACATTTTTCTTTTCAGTTTGCAAACTGTAT
>DAINRX010000024.1:0-8297 GCA_036741635.1 Nitrososphaera sp. | reverse complement strand
TTTTTCTTAACTATATAGTTCATTTTGATCTATGACATCATTGTTGACAATAATAAAATATAGATCGCTGGATTGCTAGGATTGACTAGGTGAGATTTTATCACAAGTATCCAGTCGTCCAAGGATCGTAAAGATTCTCTTTCATCGTTCTTTCTGGGCAGAAAGAGACGCGGAGACCGCATCTTCAAGTGGGTCGTGATAGGGGCCGCCGGCTACACCCTTCTTATACTCGCGCTCGTTGCATTTTCCGTGGCTGAAGGCTCCGTGCCTGTTTTCTCGCTTGAAGGGTTTTTGGGCTTTTTATTCGGCACCGACTGGAACCCTGTAGAGGGCAGGGAATCGTACGGCGCCCTTCCGTACGTCATTGGGACCCTCATTAGCGCCGGGATTGCGATGGCAATAGGCGTCCCGATAAGCCTGGGCATTGCGGTATTTGTCTCAGAGATTGCGCCTTCAAAGGTCGCAGCGCCTGTGGGATACATTGTGGAAATACTCGCCGCAATTCCGAGCATCGTTTATGGTTTCTGGGCGTTGTTTGTTTTCAGGTTCTGGATAGTCGATTTCGTTGAAAGGCCGCTTTACGAGGCATTTGGCGGGACGCTGCCTTTCTTTGCCAAGGCGCCTTTTGGCCTAGATGTCTTTACGGCAGGAATAGTCCTTGCGATAATGATAATCCCGATAATTTCGGCTATTTGTCGCGAAGTATTGAAGGCAATCCCCAACTCGCAGAGAGAGGCGGCATACAGCCTCGGGGCTACCCGATCGGAGACTGTCCGAAGAGTGCTTTTCCCCTATGCAAAGGCAGGGCTCCTTGGGGCTTCAATAATCGGCCTTGGCAGGGCGGTTGGCGAGACCATCGCTGTGACAATGATAATTGGCAACGCGGTTGGAATCAATGCCATTCCAACGTCGCTTTTCGACCAGAGCCAGACTCTCGCAAGCACCATTGCCAACGAGTTCAACGAGGCGGTCACGACATATCATTCGTCCGCCCTGATAGCGCTTGGAGCAGTACTGTTCATAATCGCCATCGGAATCAATATCGGCGCGCAGCTGCTGGTGTCAAGGATGGTCAAGGTAACGCCGGGGGCAAAAGAATAGAAGATGAGCAGGGTAGATCAGGAAAGAAGAAAAGCCGTCCAAGACGCAATTGTGCGCCAGAACTACAAGCGGAAAATTACAAACAGGATCTTTACCGGCGTAGCGGTAGCCTGCGTAGCGCTTGCCTTGGTTCCGCTCGGCAGCATCCTCATAGAAGTCGTCAAGAACGGTGTTGCTGCGATAAGCGTCGAATTCCTCACGCAGCCGCAGGGCTCTATCATACGCGGCGACGGAGGGATAGCGCCTGCAATACAGGGAACGCTGCTCGTGGTTGGGTATGCGTCGCTGATCGGAGTCCCGGTAGGAATTCTGACGGGAATCTACCTTTCTGAATACGCCAGCAACAGCAGGTTCGCCTACTTTGTCAGGTTCTTCAACAACGTCATGACAGGTATGCCATCGATAGTGATCGGCATCGTAGGATACATCTTGCTGGTCGTTACAATAGGCTCATTCAACATCACGGCAGGAGCATTCGCGCTTTCGATAATAATGATACCGATAGTGGTAGGAGTCACTGAAGAGACGCTCAAGCTCGTCCCCAATTCTATCCGGGAAGCCGGCCACTCGCTTGGCATACCAAAGTGGAGGGTGACGCTCTCTATCACTCTCAGAAGCGCCAAGAACGGAGTGCTGACAGGCGTAGTTCTTGCGATCTCTAGGATCGCTGGCGAGACTGCGCCCCTCATCATGACGATACTGGGGACAAGCCTGTTCTTCCAAGGGCTCTTCGACCCTGTTGACGCCCTGTCTCTCAGGATGTGGAGGCTTTCATCTTTGCCCTACGACCACGCCCAATCATTTGGGTGGGGAGCCGCTTTCATACTCATATTGATGATCCTTTCGCTCAGCATAGCGCTCAGGCTCTTGGTGCTAGAGAGGAGATCATCGTCCAAGACATCGGCACGGCATAGACTTTGAAAAGCGCGACAGGCTTCCTTAGATATGAAAATGAACACGTAACCAGTTTCTATATGTCCCTATACGATCTATTTAGACAATCATTAAGTATGCAAAAAGGGGAGTTGGGCTAGATGACGAGCGAGGAATATGCTAACAGTAGTGTCGATTACAGGCTTTCTCGTGATAATAGTTCTCAACTAGGTTACAAAGTTTCAGTCAAGAGCCTGAATTCGTGGTTTGGCGAAAAGCAGGCCCTCAAGGACATCAATTTCAGCGTCAAGGAAAACACCATCACATCACTCATCGGCCCGTCAGGGTGCGGCAAGACTACGCTTATCCGCTGCCTGAACCGTATGAACGAGATGACCACCGGCGCGACCGTCAAGGGGAGCGTCTACCTCGACGATGTGGACATTTATGACACCCGCGTCGATCCTGTGACCATAAAGAGGCGGATCGGGATGGTCTTCCAGAAGCCAAACCCGTTCCCCACGATGAGCATTTACGACAACGTGGCGGCCGGCCTGAAGCTCAACGGCGTCAAGGACAAAAAGCTGATAGGTGAAATAGTGGAGGATAGCCTAAAGAGCGCGGCGTTATGGGACGAGGTAAAAGACGAGCTTGGCAAGCCCGGCTCGAGCCTGTCCGGCGGCCAGCAGCAGCGCCTGTGCATAGCAAGGGCGCTTGCGATGCAGCCCGAAGTGCTTCTCATGGACGAGCCTACCTCTGCGCTTGACCCGATTGCATCGTCCAAGATAGAGGAGCTGATAAACGACCTGAAAAAGGATCTCACGATAATCATCGTCACGCACAACATGCAGCAGGCTGCCCGCGTGTCCGATTACACCGCGTTCATGTACCTGGGCGAGATGGTCGAGTACGGGCCGACAAAGCAGATATTTGAAAACCCGACCAAGGAGCTCACCGAGCGCTACATCTCTGGAAAATTCGGCTAATTACGCAAGAAGATAAATAAATAATAAGGTGCCCTGCATTCTCCTTGTTGACCCGGCTCCTTGACCTCGGTCTGAATCGCATCAGCAACATCATAATGGATATGGCGAACCTGTCTGTTCGCTCCGTAGACACCGCCATTGACTCGTACGAAAAGGGAACTGGCTCTGAGCAGCAGATCTTCGAATGGTCCGAGCAACTGAGGGTGCTGCAGGACGAGGTGGCTGAGCTGGCCATGGAGCTGATTGCGCGATACCAGCCTGTCGCAACCGACCTCCGCTTCATCCGCTCCTGCATGGAAATCTCGTACGGCTTCTCAAGGTTCGGCCGCTACGCGTACGACATTATGGACATCATAGGGACCATGGGCTCGATTTCCCACTGCGACAAGAGCTCTGTGCTTGAGATGGCGAGCACTGCAAGGGAGATGATCCATATGAGCATCAAGGCCCTGCAGACGCAGGACAAGAACGCGGCAGAAAAGCTGTACGAGATGGACGACACAGTGGACGCGCTCTACAGGAAATACCTCCGGGAAATCATTACGCCTACGAACAAAAAAGAAATGAAAGAGATGGCCAAAGACCCGCGCTGCTACCTTTCGACGCTGCTCATACTGCGGTACCTGGAGCGCATAGCCGACCACGCGTGCTACATCGGCGACTCTGTCCATTACATCGCTACAGGGACGTCGAGCCCAAGGCGCTAGCGAGGTATATAGAATACTTGCCGATATATAGTCATATATAGTTGCATATAGTCTATTCTCGCAAACCGTTTATTCACATCGCCACCAGACAGACACATATTGACAACTGGGCTTGTGGATCACAAGGAGGTGCGTAAGGTGCAGTTCACCGGCAGGTCGACCTACGTCCTGTCGCTGCCAAAGAAATGGATCGAGGAAATGCACCTGAAGGCTGGCGACCAGGTCACCTTGGTGCGCGAGCTAGACAATTCGCTTTCCATAGTCCCCATCGCGGCCGGGCCGTCCGAGTCGCTCAGCGAGGTCACCGCCATCATCGGGGCGGGCGAAGGCAGCAGCACGCTCAAGCGAAAAGTAGTATCGATGTATCTGGCAGGCTACAACATCATCCACTTGAAGCTAAAATCAGGCAGGATAAACCCTGTCCTCCGCGACGCAGTAAGGGAAGTCGTCCGGCGCAACCTTGTCGGGACAGAGATGATAGCGGACGCGTCGGACAACATCACGCTCCAAGTGCTGCTATCGCTGCCAGAGCTGTCGGTCAACACGGCAATAAGGAGGATGTACCTCATTGCCTCGTCGATGCACAGGGACGCCATGTCCGCCCTTGCAGAGCTGAACCACGAGCTTGCAAGGGAAGTGATAAAATCAGACGACGAGGTCGACAGGTTCAGCCTCTACGTCCTGCGCAACCTTGTCATGGCGACGCAGAATGGCAGAGTGCTTCGCGAAATGGGGCTAAAGAACCCGTCTGACTGCCTGAGTTACCGCGTGGCGGTAAAGAGCATCGAGCGGGTTGCCGACCATGCCTGCGGCATCGCTGACAAGGCAATCAAGCTGAAGGACAAGCTGCCAAGGGACTCGCTCCAAAAGATAGAAAAGATGAGCCACCTAGCGCTGACGGTTCTGGACGACTCTGTCGAGGCGCTGCTCCGGCGCGACTACCAGCTTGCCGATAAGACCGTTGATAGCGTTGAGCACATACGACCGCTGGAGGACGACGCGGCAGCGGCGGTAGAAAAGGACAGGATCCACGACGCGGCAAACGTCAAGCTCGCACTTGAAAACATCCGCAGGACGGCCGAATACGCAAGCGACATCGCTGAGGCTGCGATGAACGAGACCATAGACGAAGTGGTAGAGAAGCACAGCGCCAGCAAGAGCAGTAGCGGCAGCAGATAATGTTATAATGGCGGCTGTGACACCGGGCGATTCATACATGTATGTATGTCTGATGGGATAAAAAGGTGGATTTTGCGGTAGAAGTCTGCCTCGGCGCGGTGATCGCCATCGCCGCCATCCTTGCGGTAATGGCCGGCAGCCAGTAGTTTTTTTGCAGCCCTTCGCCTGCTAGGCTGGGCAGATATATCGTTATGGATAATTATGGCGTTAGTAGACTGTTGCATTGAAAGTTGGCAGAAATAGACATCCTTCAGGCGATAGTGCTGGGCATTGTGCAAGGGCTGACAGAATGGCTGCCAATTTCCAGCTCAGGTCACCTCGCCTTGGTCCAGCTTGCAATGGATCTTGAGGTACCAATTTTCTACGACGTGATTCTTCACATCGGCACGCTGGCGGGCGTCTTTGCGATATATCGCAGAGACATTGCCGGCATCCTGCGCTCCACTGTTGCCTCCGGAAAGGGCAGCAGCAAACGCAAGTCGATAGAAGAAGGAGGAGAAGAAGAAGTGGCAAAATACCCGCAGGGAAGGCGGATGCTCTGGCTCATAATACTTGGCACGATCCCTACCGGGATAATCGGCCTGGCTTTTCGTTCGTTCTTTGAATCCTCATTTTACGACCCGGTTTCAATCGCTGTCGGCTTTATCATCACCGGCGCGCTTGTCCTTGTCACGGGGCTCCTGAAGCCGGGCCAGAAAAAGCTTGGCTCTGCCGACGCCATATTGATAGGGATCGGCCAGGGCATCTCGATATTTTCCAGCATATCGAGGAGCGGCGCGACGCTTTCTGCAGGGCTGTTCAGGGGCGTGGAGAGGGAGCAGCTTGTGAGATACTCTTTCCTTCTCTCCATTCCCGCGATCCTTGGCGCCGCTGCAATTGATGTCGTGGCGATGGATGAGCAACAGAAAGCCCAGCTAGCCTCGATAGGCGTTGAATCCTACATAGCAGGCGCGGTAGTTTCTGCAGCCGTTGGCTACGCGTCTATCCGCATCCTGATCAAGCTGGTAATAAAGGGCAAATTCTACCTTTTTGCGTTCTACTGCTTTGCCATAGGTGTTGCAACACTGCTTTTGCTATAGCCTGCCAACGCAGCGCGGTCCAATATAGAATCCTTAGATCAATAGAGATCGTATATTGAACCGATTTATAGAATAGCTTCTTGTGCTTTGCATGGGCAAAGCAAACCCTTTCTATTTGACAGCAATTCTTGCAGGCATGCTTTTGCTGCCGCTTGTTACGGCAGGAAGCGCTTTTGGCCAGCTTCCTCCTCCGGGACAGCTACAAGAACAGCAGCAACAGCAGGGCAGGGTCACAATTGATGGAGCGGGCGCAACTTTTCCGTTTCCATTGATCGATACTTGGCGCGTTGAATACCCGACAGTCAGGCCGGACGTGAGCATCAATTACCAGTCGATTGGAAGCGGCGGAGGCATCAAGCAGTTCACCGAAAAGACGGTGGACTTTGGCGCAACCGATGCTCCCTTGACAGCAAATGAAACGCAGGCAGCCCCGGGAGCAGTGCATATACCAGAAACAATCGGCTCTGTAGTAGCCGCCTACAACATCAATGGGGTGCAGGAAAAAGGGCTCAGGCTGACCGGCCCTGTTCTGACGGGCATCTTCCTTGGCGAGATAACTAGGTGGGACGACCCGCAGATTGCAGAACTAAACCCTGACCTGCCGCTGCCTTCCGAAGACATTGTTGTTGTCCACAGGTCTGATGGCTCTGGCACCACCTTTGTCTGGACAAGCTATCTCTCTGAGGTAAGCCCTGAATGGAACCAGGCGATAGGGGCAGGCAAATCGGTGTCGTGGCCTGTCGGCCTAGGAGCGCCAGGCAATGAAGGGGTAGCCAACACGATCCAAAGCACCCCCAATTCGATAGGATACGTAGAACTTGCATACGTGCTCACGACAGAAATGGACTATGCATTTTTGCAGAACCAAGCAGGAAACTTTGTAGAGCCTTCGCTCGAATCCACAGGGGCAGCAGTGGCAGCAGCTACAAACAACAACACTCAGACATCTAACAACAGCACTACTGGCGCGAGCAACACTACGTCAGCTGCCCTGCCAGCCGGCGACGCGTCATGGGAGACAGTCTCACTGCTCGACGCTTCCGGCGCAGACTCGTACCCAATTGCCAGCTTCTCGTACCTACTGCTGTACAAGGAGCTAAGCGACAACCCAAGGATAGACAGCATGGAGAAGGCAAGGGCGCTTGTCGACTTTATCAACTGGGCGATCACCGACGGGCAGCAGTTCGCAGGAGAGCTTGCATATGTCCCTCTGCCTGACAGCGTGGTCCAGCATAACCAAGAAACGCTAAGGTCGCTGACCTTCCAAGGCGAGCCGGTACTGCAGTAGTGACCGGACGCCGCCAACTTTTTCTTATATCTCTGATATAATAGCTCTAAAAGAATCACTCTATAGTTATTTTTACAATTCTATTATGTGATAAAGTTATTATCCTAATGCTGATGGCAACAGACGGCGAGCCATTCCCTCTCAATTTCATAAACAACGCGCTATCTGTAGACACGGACCTTGTCATGTCCGTAGTAATCCGGACCATAATGGTGAGCCTTTTTGTGCTATTTGCAATACGGTGGATGGGTCACAAGGGCCTGGGTCAACTGAGCATGTACGAGCTGATAATACTTATAGGGCTTGGCTCGGCCGTAGGCGACCCGATGTTCTACGAAGATGTCACGCTGGCGCAGGCCTTTACCGCCATAGTAATCGTGATAGCGCTGTTCAAAGCATTTGATTTCATAACAGCAAGAAGCAGAAGGTTCGGCAGGGTGACCAATCCCCGTCCCACGCTGATAGTAAAGGACGGGCAGTACGTAGAGGACGGATTGAAGAAGGCCCAGCTCAACGAAGACGAATACAAATCCTACATGCGGCTGCACGGCATCCGCGACGTATCAGAAATCGAGCTCTCGTACCTAGAAATGAATGGACAGGTCAGCTTTATAAAAAAGAAAAGGGAAGATTGAAAAAAGAAAAAAGGGATCATGGTATTGGAGGGGTTATTTCTCTAACACTCAGGTACTTGAAGTTCCATGTTATGCCGTCGGATCTCCAGGCTGCGAAATCCTACTACTATATTCTGCGTGCTGGTTCCTCTGGGCTTGCTCAGTATTTCGCCCCTGTCCCTGCCGCAGGAGGATTCAAAGTCGCTCTCACGCGTCCCCCATCCTCCCCTATCCTCTACCACCGACGCCAGCTTCCAGTTGTTCCTTACAACCAAGTTGCGATTAGTCGAGGAGTCTGTCACATCGTCGTCTATGTACAACTCCATTCTTACGTACGTCTTGCCATTTTCAACAAAGTTGTACATGACTGCCTTGAAGCCGACCCATCTTCCTTCAAGCGGCTTGTTTGAGACATCTACGTTCCCGCGGTTGCTCGTATATGCCGGGTGCGTGACTTCCTTGGTCCATGC
>DAINRX010000023.1:0-14686 GCA_036741635.1 Nitrososphaera sp. | reverse complement strand
TCCGGCAGCCACATGTGAAATGGCACTAGGCCCATCTTAAAGCCAAAGCCTGCGATGAACAGCGCAACTGCAAGTAGCGCCACCGGCATCAGGCTTGCGTCAAGGCTGGCAAGCGCCCTGATAGAGTCACCGATATTTGTCGTGCCAGTCAGCCCGTAGACAAGGCCGATTGCAAACACGATGAGCGCGGACGACAACGCGCCGAACATGAAATATTTGATTGCCGCTTCATTAGAGATCGGGTCGCGCTTTGTAAAGCCGGCGAGTGCGTAGGTTGGAAGCGACATTAGCTCCCATGCGACGAGCAGCATGACAAGGTCCGTCGAATACGCGATTATTACCATGCCGATGCTTGAAAGCAGTATCAGCGAGTAGTATGCCGCCGGGTTGGACTTGTTCTTGTAAAAGTCCCATGAAGAGGCGGTGACCATTATGGACACGATCAATAGCGCGATTGCAAAGAACGAGCCAAACATGTCGTCGACCAGGACTTCCTCTGAGAAGGCTACTGCCGGCAGGACCTCGCCGGTAAAGACGCGGAAAAGGATTATTCCCATCGCGACTATCAGGGCGCCAAACGCTATCGCGCTGTACATCCTGTTCCTGTCGCGGCCCTTTTCGCGCCTGCCGGCGTCTATCGCGGGGATGGCGAGGCCTACCACGCCCAGTATTATCGTCACAAGGATCGGAGTCGATGTTAGGTCTACCATCTTTTTTATCACCTATAGGAACAGCAGCATCACGACTATCATGATGCCTGCTGCAAATACGAACAGGTATGTCTGCGTGATGCCGGTCTGACCCGCCTTGACTACGCGGGACATGTATGCCATCGACTGCTGGAAGGCAGGGTTGATGCCGTCTACGATCGTGCTTTCAAAGTAGCGCCAGATAAAGCGGTATATCGCAAGAGGTCCGACGACCCCGCCCCAGTAAAGCGCAGTGTTGAGGTACCACCTGTTGTAGAGGAACTTCCAGATGGCCCTTGTCCCAATGTTCCTTGAAATGATCTGTGGGTCTGCCTTCCTCCCGATGTAGAACACATAGCCGAGCGCCCCGCCTACTGCAAACGCGCCAACCGACGCGGCTGCCGCTATCGGGTTGAGACCAAAGAATGTCCTGTCGCCTTCTGGCAGAATGGGGATTCCGGGTTGGCCTCCCTCTTCCTCACCGCGGATTGCAAACGAGTCGTCGAGGTATACTGCGAACAGGTTGTGGAGCTGAACCTCAAAGGCAGGGCCGACTACGCCTATCGCTATTGACGCAACCGCCAAGATGGCAAACGGCACCCACATGCTCGGGCCGACCTCGTGCAGATGGTGTCCCTTGTGCTCCATCTCCTCGATGTGCTTGCTCTCCTTGCCAAAGAATGCCATCCCCAGCATCCTAAACGTGTAGAACGCGGTCATGACTGCGACTATTACTGCCATGGCAAAGAGCGGCCACGAGTACGCGTAGCCGGATTCTAGCACGGCGGCAAAGATGGCGTCCTTGCTCCAGAAACCTGAAGTGAATAGCGGCGCGCTTGCAAGTGATAGACTTGCCAAAAGCATAAAGATGTAGGTCTTGCGCATGTGCTTTTTCAGGCCGCCCATGTCGGTCATAAAGCGAGAGCCCACGGCGTGCAGCAGCGCGCCGGCACCCATGAAGAGGGACGCCTTGAACATCGCATGGCTCATCATCTGGAAAAAGCCGGCGGTGTAACCGTCGACAAAGTTGAGCGAAAGCCCGGCGATGCCAAATGCCATCATCATGTAGCCAATCTGCGAGCCTGTCGAGTATGCAAGCACCTTCTTTATCTCGGGGTTTACAAGCGCCTGCGTTGCGAGCAGAAACGCGGTTATCGCGCCGACCCATGCGACGACTTCGAAAAAGTCCTGCACGCTAAATGCGCCGGCCACTGCTAGCGCGTAGAACAGCGGGCCGATGCGCGCCACCAAGAATACGCCGGCCTTCACCATGGTCGCGGCATGAATGAGTGCGGAAACTGCTGTTGGGCCGGTCATGGCTTCAAGCAGCCACTCATTGAGCGGGAACTGGGCCGACTTGCCTATAGCGCCGCCAAAGAGCAGGATCGCCGCCGGCACGAGCAGGTTCTGGTTTGCCATTGTGGTTGCCCATGCGGTGTCCTCCACCAGTTCTTTGAAGCCAAACGTGCCGGCGTAAATGAATATCAGGAACATGCCTGCAAGCATCATGGTGTCCCCTGCGCGGGTCATAAGGAACGCCTTCATGCCGGCGTGAGTTGGCGAAGCCCACATCGGGATGCCTCCAGCGATGTGGCCTTCTCTTCCCACAAAATCCTTCTTCCTGTCGTAGTACCAGAAGCCAATGAGCGCGTACGACGCAAGCCCTACGCCTTCCCACCCAAAGAAGAGCATGAGCAGGTTGTCCGACATGACGATAAGTTGCATCGAACCTATGAAGAAGAGCATGAAGAACCAGTAGCGGGTCAGGTCCCTGTCGCCATGCATGTAACCAGTTGAGTAGACCATGATGAGAAACGAGATCCATGCGACCAGGTTGGCCATGACGATCGAAAGCGGGTCTGCAAGGACGCCGGCGCTGAGACCGAGCGAAGAGATCCATGGCATCTGGCTGTGTATTTCTTCTCCTGCAAGCGCAGTCGGGATCAGGGTGGCGGCAGAAATGGCGCTTGCCAGCGCAAAGGCTACCGCGGTGTAGTCCCTCGCCCTGTGGCCTGCCTTTGCGACGCCCGCTATTATCGCGGCGCCTGCAAATGGCAGTATCCACACCATCCACGCGTTTATTGCAATCCCTTCAAAGCCTATTGCCATCTAGATAATCTCACCCTAATGCTCTCCTTCCCCTTCCACAGGGATAGTCGTCGCACTTTCCCCCATTATTCCAGACTCTGCTGCAACGCTTTCAGAACGGACTGGGACTGGCAGCACGCCTTCCTGACCTGCAAATATGCCCTCAACATAATCGGTTACCGGGGCAAGGAACAGGTCGGGGTACACGCCTATGACAAGCGTCAGTGCCGCAAAGGCCGCCATCGTGGCAGTGATGTAGCGGTTCGAGTCCTTTACGTGAGCCAGTTCCTCTGGTATCTTGCCAAAGAATATGCGCTTGAACATCCACAGGATGTACGCTGACGAGAGTACCGTGGCGAGGATGCCGAATGCAAACATCGCAGTCCTGAGCGGATCCATGTCTGCTGTAGCCGTTTGCAAGACTCCGTTGAACATTATCCATTCTGCCATAAAGCCGCTTGTGGGCGGAATGCCGATGATGGTGAGGGCGCCTATCATTGCAATGACTGCAGTATAAGGCATCTTGCCTGCAAGGCCGCCCAGCTTTGACATGCTCCTTGTGCCGGTCTGGAGTATGATAGAGCCGGCCATCATGAAGAGGATAGCCTTGCCAAGGCCGTGGGTCACGTAGATCAATGTCCCGCCAGTTATGCCAAGGATGCTCTCCGAGCCAAGGCCAAAGAGGATGTAGCCCATCTGGCTGATGCTGGAGTAAGCGAGCACCTTCTTGATGTCGTCCTGCATCAGCGCCATTGCGCCGCCGTATATCATGGTCGCAAGGCCCCACATGTTGATGTAAAGACTGTACTGCTCATAGCTGCCAGTGAGAAGCTCCATCCACAGACGCAGCAGGCCGTACGCGCCGATGCCGATCATTGCCGGCGACAGGAGCGCAGACACTGGAGTCGGCGCTTCCGCGTGAGCGTACGGGAGCCAGATGTGCAGCATGAACGCCGCCAGTTTCACACCAAGCCCGATGACAAGCGAAAAGACAATGAGCGTAAGCCAAGTATCAGGAATTCGGGAAGCGTTTTCCTTGATAGTTGCAAAGTCAAAGCCGCCCGCAAAGAATCCCATCGCAAGGAGGCCGAGCAGGAGCACGACTGCGCCGACGTGTGTCCAGAAGAAGAACATCAGGGCTATCCTGCGCCTTGCGCCGTAGCCATAGAACGCGATAAGGAAGAACGACGGTACGAGCATCAGTTCAAAGAATACGTAAAATTCTATCAGGTTGGTCGCAAGGACCGTGCCTAGCATGCCCATCGAGAAGGCAAGATAGAGTGCAAAGTAGAGCCCTATCTGGTTGTTGACGTACTGCTGCGTGTCGACCACGGTCGTTGCCTGCGAGCCAGATCCGCCGACATTGTTTGCGCCGCCAGCTGCTGGAGCGTGTGAGTCTGTGCCGGGGCTGCCGCCGTGACCGGGCAGATCCTCCATCACCTTGTGAACCATGTATGGCTTTGAGTATAGCGCAAGGACTGTGCAGAGTATGTAAATGATTGACGCAAATGGAAGGCTAAGACCGTCAAGCCTGAGCCCAAAGTCGCCAAACTGGCCCCACGGATATGTTTCGACATACACTCCGCCGCTATAGACTGCAAGAGCTGGCACCATCAGCAAGCCTGTCGATACTGCCAGAGCGCCAAAGGAGAGCCACGTCGCGGCGTTTACGCCAGCCTTTCTGCCTATGATGTAGGCGACCGGCGCTAGAAGGAGCGGTATAAAGGTCGCTGCCAACAGGAAATATGACTCTGCCATTTTAATTCTCTAGCCCCGCATGCTCCTGAATTCTGCGACGTCGATTTCCTTGTACAGCCTGTACGCGACGATGATAAGTCCAAGCCCCACTGCCACCTCTGCCGCCGCTATTGCGATCGAAAAGAGCGCAAAGGTCTGGCCCTGCGCGTTTGGCAGGCCCCTTGCAAACGCGACAAGGGTGAGGTTTGCAGCGTTGGCAATAATCTCTATCGAAAACAGCATCCTGATTGCGTTGCGCTTGACCACAAGGCCGTAGATGCCTATCGCGATGAGCACGACAGACACTATGAGAAAGTCAACCAGTTCGCTCATTGTTTTGTTCCTCTCCGGTTGCTGCTCCTACGACGTCTTCTCTGCGCGCAAGCGCAAGAGCCGCAATTACAGAGCCGGCCAGAGTCAGCCCCAGTATTATCAGCGCCGGCGCGTAGTAGGTAAGCATCAGTTCGCCTATTTCGCGAAAGTCGATCGCTTCCGCGCTGTCAAAGTTGCCAAATTGACCGTTTATGCCTGAGACGAACAGCAGGGCCCCGAGGCTTGCCATAATGATTAGCATGAGGGCAATGCCTGCTCCCTTTCTCTTCTTGTCCTCCTTTGTGGTAAAGAGCGCTTGGGTCCTCACTAGCATGACTGTGAATATGATGAGCACTGCCACCGCGCCGACGTAGACTGCTATCTGGAACATTGCAACGAACGGCGCGTCTAAGAGCAGGAAAAAGCCGGCGATTCCAAGCATCGAGATTGCAAGCGCTATAGCACCATAGATTAGCTCTCGGGCTTCAAGCGCAATAATGGCAGTCCCAACCGTCAGAACTGCAACGGCAATGAATATCGGGTCAGCCATGTGTGGCCCCCATGTCGTCAATTACGATCTCGACGTCGCCTTGGTACTTGGGCTTAACTGCAAGCTGGCCAGGAGTGTAAATCAGGTGCTCTTTGGTAAAGGCAGACAGCTCGTAATCATTGGTCATGAAAAGCGCATAGAACGGACAAGCATCGACACACAATCCACAAAAGACGCACTTGCCATAGTCTATCTGGGGCATGATGCCCTTCTTGTTCTGCTTCCACTGCTCGTCGACTTTGACCATGCCTATCGCTTCAGCGATGCCCTCACAGGCGATTGCGCACAGCTGGCATCCGGTGCACTTGTCGTGGAACAGGATGTGCCTACCGCGGTAGCCAGCTATACCGACGCCTCTCTTTGGATCGAACTGGTAGCCGTCGCCCACGAACTTGAGCTTCTGCTCCGGGTAGCGCAGCGTGAAGCGCTTGATAAGCAGGTGCTTTGACCCAGACTCGATAGCTTTGATAAAACCACCCGCCGATGTCATCGTACTAACAGACCTCCCGGACCAAGTATTCCGCCATATATTAGTGCAAGGGCTATAAACATGTTGATGAACGCAAGCACGATCAGCTTGTACCAGCCCGTATGCAGCAAGATGTCTATCCTGATCCTCGGGCTGATGCCTCTGGGTAGGAGCATCAGCAATATCATGCCAAATGTCTTGAGCGTGAACCAGAGAGTCGCGTTGGCAGCGACCGGGTCGTAGATCGGGCTGATGTCTATAATGGGCGCGTGAACTTCTGGCGGGAATACCATCGGGCCCGCCCAGCCGCCAAGGAACAGGACAACAAATAGCGCTGCTAGAGCGTACGTCTTGACGTACGAGCCAAGCTGGATGAGGCCGTATATCATGCCCGAAGTCTCGGTAAGCCAGCCAGCGACGATCTCGCTCTCTGCTTCTGGCAGGTCAAACGGGATCCTCTCAAGCTCTGCAAGCGATGAGATGTAGAACACGAACGCGCTTATTGGAACGAAAAAGATGAACCAGTACGACTGGAGCTGGGCGTCAACTATGCCCGTCAGGTTGAGGGTGCCAGACAGAATTACCACGGAGAGAGCTGACAGTATGAACGGGATTTCAAAGGCTATCATCTGATGGAGCGCACGCATGCCGCCAATGAATGGGTACTTGCTGTTGCTTGCCCATGAGAAGAGGAGCGCGATGAGCGGGAAGAAGCCGAGTATAGCAAAGACTGCAAGCAGGCCCACGTCGATGTCTGCCACGACCCAGCCTGGCGCCACTGGTATCAGCGCAACAACCGCTGCAGCAGTCGAGACAAACATTATTGGCGCTGCCCAAAAAAGGACCTTGTCGGCGCCAGAGGGAACAATTATCTCCTTTGATATCAGCTTGAGCCCGTCGGCCACCAGCTGCAGGATGCCCTCTATCTTGCCGGCGTAAAGCGGGCCGACGCGGAGCTGCATCTTGGCGAGGAACTTACGCTCTATGAATATCGTCACGGCTGCTATCAGGGCGGCGTAGGTAAAGCCGGGGAACAAGGCCACCCTGAACAGGTCGGTAGTCATCAGGTGCTCGATTATCGGTATCGTGCGCGACGGGTCTACTATCATTGTCAGGAAGAGGTACGGTGTTAGGACCTCGTCGCCGATGGGCGGAAGTGGCACGTAGAACAAGATAATGAAGAGGAGCGGAAGCCCGACCAGCGTCACTATGATGAGTATCCAGAATATGAGCCAGATGAGGCTGCCAACGAATTCGCCAAAGCGGAAGTTCTGCGGATACGTCGCCATTATCTATCTGCCTCCACAGGCCAGTAGTTGAGCGACCAGTAAACTGCTGGCATGTCTGCCAGCTTTTGCCCGACGAGCAGGTACGGCAGGGCAAGCATGTTGCGGAATGAGCCCACCGATATTTTCACCCTATAGGGCTTGGGCGTGCCGTCGCTCACGATATAGTATCCAAGAGCGCCCCTACCTGACTCGACCCGCCTGTAGGCTTCTCCGGGCGGCCCTTTCGGGTTTGGCTGGAGCTTGGCCCTCACCTCGCCTGACTGCGGCATCTTGTCGAGCAGCTGCTCGATGATGTGGCAGGACTCTTTCATGTCGAGGAACGGCACATAGGACCTTGCAAAGCAGTCGCCCGTCTTCATGTACTGGACTTTGAAATCGATCTCGTTGTAAATGTCATACGGCTCGGCCTTGCGGATGTCATAAGGTATGCCCGAAGCGCGCACGACAGAACCTGTCACGCCAAGCTTTATCGCGTCTTCCTTTGACAGGACCGCGACGCCTTCAGTCCTCTGCCTGAAAAGCGGGTTGTTGTAAAAGATATCCTCGTATTCCTTCAAGCGCTTTTCGAAATACCTTACCTGCCGCATGCACCTGTCCTTAAAGCCGTCCGGCATGTCGTTTCGAACGCCGCCGGGGATGTTGTATGCGTGAGTCACCCTTGCGCCAGTGAGCGCTTCCAAAAGATCAATGAAAAGTTCCCTGTCGCCTGTCGGCCACATGAACATCGTCGAGTGGCCGAGGAATATCCCATAGATTGCAAGCCAGTAGAGCGTGTAGACTTGGCGGTTCAATTCTGACGCAATGGCCCGGATAAACTGCCCCCGCCTCGGCACTTCGATGCCGACGAGCTCTTCGACCGCAAGGCTGTAGGAATATGTGATGTTGTTTGAATCGTGTATAACCGGTCTCTCAAGGTGCGGAATGTTCTGGATGACGTTTCGATACTCGCACATCTTTTCTTCTCCGCGATGCACGTAGCCGGGGTCGGGGTCGCAGTAGACAATATAGTCGCCATCGACCTTGATTGTAAATCGAAAATGCCCTGAGCCGGGGTGCTGCGGCCCGACGCTGAGTGTCATAAGCCTGTCTTCCTCAGACTCTTTTACTATTTGGAGTCCGAGCTTTTTCGATTCCTCAAACTTGTCTTCAAGGCTTGTCATGCTATTATTATTATCTCCCCTTTATCCTGAAATCCTTTCTGAGCGGCGGAATGTCTGCCCAGTCTTCTGGCAGCAGGAACCTGTCGTTCCTCGGGTGACCTTCAAAGTAGACGCCCAGCATTTCAAATGTCTCCCTCTCGTGGTACTCCACACTTTTGTAGACGTTGATTAACGTTGGCAAATGGGCATCGTCGCGGTTCGTCCTTGTGGTTAGCGAAAAGACGTGGGCCGCCAGGTCTTCGCGGGTGTACGAGCCAAGGTGGTAAATGACTTCGATCTGGTTCTCCTTTGGGTAATCGGTGCCGGCGACAGATTCTGCATGGTCAAATCCCATAGTGTCACGCAGGAACGTCGCGACTTCGACGGTGTCTTTTGGATCGACCTGAATCTTGATCCGGAGAGGCTTGATAAAGACTACCTTTATTGACTCGCCAAACCTTTTCTTTACCTGATCCACCAAGCCCTTCTCAAACGCTGGAGGCTCGGGTTCTTTTTTTGGAGACGGAGCTGCGGGTGCAGGCTTTGCTGCAGCAGTTGCTGGGGGCTTGGCTGTCGCTGGCGGCGCAGGTTTTGCCGGCGGTTTAGCTGTAGTGGTAGTAGAAGGTTTGGATGGCGGAGAGCTGGATGCGGGTGCAGGCTTTTTTGGCTCTTCCTTGTTGCTGCTCATGTTACTTTATCTTAGACCTTTTGATCTTCTCTTGCAGCAACATCGTTCCTTGTATAAGTGTCTCAGGTCTTGGAGGACATCCGGGCACATATACGTCCACTGGGATAATGCCGTCAACTCCCGGCAGGACGTTGTATGAGTCAATGTAGAGCCCGCCCGTTATGGCGCAGGCACCCATTGCAATCACGTACTTGGGTTCAGGCATCTGATCATAGACCATCCTCAGCCTCGGGGCCATCTTTCTTGTCACTGTCCCTTGCACTACGATAAGGTCGCACTGGCGCAGCGAGCCGAACGCCTCGATTATCCCGAACCTTTCCACGTCGTACCTGGGTCCGGAAGCCGCTCCGAACTCGACACTGCAGCAGGCGGTCTCAAGGTGCACAGGCCAGAGTGACCAGACTCGTCCCCAGTTGATAGCGTAGCCCAGCGGCTGGTCAAGTGCCTTTACCAGCACGTCGCTCAGCTTGCTGACAAGGATGTTAAAGTTAGTAGGGCTGACGAGTTCTCTTTTCATTGTAGATGCCGGTCCTCCTCGTTGGTTTTTCCGCATTTTAGGTATTTAATACTTGTTAGCAAAATAGTTACCAAATCCCTTTCCTCCCTGAAAGGTATAGTGCGTATCCCATTGCGGCAAACATTATCGCCAGAAATCCGATTATCGGAAGGGTAGCGGCGCGCGGAATGGAGAATAGGGCCGTCGCCCATGCGTAAAGAAAGATGGACATCACGTCAAAGACCACAAACATCAGGATGTAAGCATAGTATTGCATCATAAAGTGCGACCTTCCCTCTCCTGACGGCATCTGGCCGCACTCCATCGGCAGGAACTTGACAGGGTTGTACCTGCGTCTTGGCGAAAGGAGCCGGGACAGTATCAGCGCAGGCACTGAAGCTAGGAGACCGAAACCAAGCATATAGAGAATTGGAGTAAAGTCTGCGACGGTCTCTCCAGCCAAGGCATGACTTGCTTTTTTTGAAAGATATAAAATCTTTGCGAAAACGATAGGTTATTTCAGAAAGTTATCATAGCATGCACCCGCATTGCTCCGAAAAAGCTCTGTGAGCCGGCGTAGAAGTTTGGACTCAAGTAGTACACACGATAATATCTCCAAATTGTTATTATACTTGCCATGTTGTTGCAGTTATTTGTGGAAATGCCTGCTGCCACCTAGTGTAATAACAACTACGGCGATGACAATACCACGAACCCATTGAAATTTATCAACAGCTTGAAGTGGGATTTTGACGGATGAAGCGCAGCCGATAGCGCCGGCAGGTCGGCTGCTGCAGAATATCGCGGGCACTATATTGTGCTATTCTACAAAGAAAGATCCGCAGCATGAAAAAAGGATCCACTTCCACTTCCACTTCATTAAGAACAGGCTGGAGAGAGCACACCCTACGTCTACACTACCTATAGGGCGACATCGATGCTGCAAAAAAGGAGAGGCTGCTGTCTGTACATCTACAAAAAAATTTCAAGCGTCATAGACAGCAGCAAGGGCGTATGCTCCTGAACCATCATCATCATCATCTGGCGATATTTGCTCTTGAGCATGACAGGACTGTTTGTCTGCTTTGACGATGGCGCTTGAAGAAAAGGAATTAGCTTTTCAGGATCATGTTGAACAGCTGCCGCGCCGCCATCTTTGGGTGGTGCAGCGCAAGCTTCATCATCTTGCCTGCAGTAAAGTCAGCCTTGATAAAGTCCAGAAATTCGTCGACCGTCATGTCCCGGAGGATTTCTATCTCCCTGTCCCATTCCTCGTCGCTCAGCCTGATCCAACGCATCTGCACCCTGAGGGCAGACTGTATCTTGGACTCGACTTTGCTCTTCCACGCCCTTTCGTATTCCATCAATGACTCCCTGTCGGAATTGCGCGCAAGCGACTTGGCGCCTACCTGCCCGGCGAGCCTCCCAAACTCGATGGCGTAGCGAATGCCCTCAAGCACCAGTGGGTTTGACTGACCCGCCGAGTCGCCCACCATCATCAGCCCGTCCGCGACGCTGTTCTGCCTGACTCCATCATTCGGTATAAAGCCGTAATGCAGTTCGACAGGCTGTATCTTGCCCATAGAATCGAGCGGTCTGGGCCTTTTTTCCATCAGTTCGTGCAGTCCGTCAAGCGGGTCGGTGCCGGACTCGGGCCTCCCGATCCCAACGCCTATTCTGACTCTGTTTTCTGACAGCGGGAATGCCCATGCGTAGCCGGCGTCAGAATACTGCTGGCCGACCATCAGGATCCACGTCGCGCTGTCAACGCCGTCGCAGTAGCACTCGTATTCAGCGCCAATACCGTAGCGCTTCCATTCGCCTGCTACCCCGGCCTTGCGGGCAACAGAGCTGCTAAAGCCGCTTGCGTCTATAACAAGCGTCGACCGCACTATCATGTCGCCCTTTGGTGTGCTTGCCTTGACGCCGGCTATTCTGCCGTCGCCCTCCTTGATGACGTTGATGACGTTGCTCCTCACCATTATCTTGGCGCCTGCCTCGGCGGCAAGAAAGGCAAGGTGCTGGTATGTGCCCCGCACGTCAAGGACGCATGACTTGGGCGAGCTGCCGGATATCGTCACGTCGTTGGACGGCGACACAAAGCGGTAGTTCTGCACCAGGTTGTAATATTTGCCTGGGATGCCGAGCCTGTTCATCGCGTCTATCCACGTCACGCCGCTTGTGCGGATGCTGTGGGCAATGGCTTCGTCCTTTTCAAGCAGGATTACTTTGGCGCCTGCGTTTGCCGCTGTACAAGCGGCAGACAGTCCCGCCGGCCCGCCTCCCACAATTGCAATGTCGAATTTCTCTTCCATGTTGCCATCATCATCCTGCTGTGAACGAGACGTTGTCAAAGCGCATGTAGGGCAGTATCGAGTCAAAGATTGCCTTTTGCTCTCGCGACACGCCGGTCAGGTGGCGCAACGCGTCAAAGACGTTGCCTGCCATCATCACTTCCTTGACTGCGTGCTTTATCTCGCCGTTCTTCACGAGCCTGCCTCCCTTGACCACTCCAGAAAAGTCGCCATTTACCGGATTCACATTGCCAGAAAACCTGCTGATTATTATGCCATTTTCCATCTCGGAGACCAAGGCGTCGAGGCTCGACCTGCCCGGCCGGATTATAAAGTTGGTTGCAGACACCGACGGAGGTGAGCTTGTCGAACCGCTTGCGTTGCCGGTGCTGCGCACGCCGTCCTTGCGGGCGGTATAGGTATTGTAGAGGAATTTCTTGAGCACGCCTTTTTCAATCACGACGTTGCGCCTGTGCGGCACTCCTTCCCTGTCAAAGCTGGCCGCTCCAAGGCCCTCGGTGTTGGTCGCGTCGTCCTCGACAGCCAGCAATTCCGACGACACTTTTTTTCCAAGCTTGCCGGCAAACTGGCTAGACTTTTTCTGCACCGTGTCTGAATTTATTGAATGCGATATCACTTCTTCCACCAGCTCATTTACGGCTGACGGAGTCAGCAGCATCTCGCCCCTAAAGCTTGTGATCCTTTGCGGCCCGAGCGAGTTTACCACCGTCTCTGCAAATTCGACTGCCGCCCTGCGCGCGTCGATGTCCTTTACAAAATGCGAGCCTCCAGACTGGAAGTCAAAACTTGAAACGTTGCTGTCTTCTATGGCCATCCCCATTATCGACCACGAAAAGGTGCTTATCCGTTCTTTCAGCTCGGTGCCATTCGAGTTTGCAAGTGCGTGCGTCGCCACGGCGCTGGCCAGATTGCCGCTGTCGACACTCACCCTACTGTCGTACGACTTGGCGGCCTGCAGCATCTCTGCGGCCAGCCCGGCTGCGTCTGACGCCTCAAACGACTCAGCTTTTCTGTCATAGATGCCCCTGAGCAACCGTACCTTTGACCTGCTGGGGAGCGAGTTGTACCTGTCCTTCGGGCTCACCCGGGCGACCTTGATCGCCATCGACACGGCCCCTTTGACATCATCCTTTGACAGCCTGTTGACAGAATAAAAGCCAAGCGAGCCGTTTAAAAGAACCCTTATCCCTATCGAGCTTATCGCCTGCGACTTGGCCTGCTTGAGATCATTGTTCTCTATAAAGACCTCCGACTCGGCGCTGACCGCAGCGTAGGCTTCTGCGTCGTCTGCGCCCTGTGCCTCGGCCTCTTTTATGGCATAGCGCAATACGTCAAGCATATTGCTATTGCAAGCCTCCAATGACCGCGGTGCACCTGACGTAGGGCCCGCCGCCGTCCACCTTGGCCGGCTGGTACTTGCCGCAGTAGCCCGTGCCGATGTCGTACTGAAACTTGTCCCCCACCATGTCGACTGACAGGAGCGCGTCAAACGCGTTGCCCGAGATGCTTGCGCCCCTCATGAGCTCCCTTATCTCGCCGTTCTCGATGAGGTATGCTTCTTCAGCGCCGAACATGAACTCGCCGTTTGCGTCGGCTTGGCCGTTGCGCGCTCCCTTGACGAGGTAGCCATGCCTTGTCTCCTTTATCATGTCGTCCAGTCTGTCCGAGCGAGGCTCGACAAAGGTGTTCCGCATTCTTATCAGCGGCTCGTCGTTGTACTGGAACGCCCGGGCGTTGCCAGTTGAAGCCGTGCCAAACGTCATCGCGGACTCGCGGTTATGCAAAAATGATTTGAGTATGCCATTTTCGATTATGGCAGTCCGCTCTGCCGCCACGCCCTCGTCGTCTACCATTATCGTGCCGGCGGCATTGTCGGCAAGATCTGACCTGCCGCTGTCGACAAGCGTGACAAGCTCGCTTGCCACCTTTTCTCCAATTCGGTCTTTTACTACCGAGCCTGAAAGCACGAAATCGGCTTCTACTGTGTGTCCGATCGCCTCGTGCGAGAGAAGCCCGACCATTCCCGGGTCAAGAATGATGGTCGTCTTTTCGCCTTTTGCGTGCTTGGCTTCAAGCAGCTTTGCCGCCCTTTCTGAAGCAGCTGCAGCATAGTCAAACTGGCTCTTTGCACCAAAAAGGTCGTCCCAGCCGCCGGTGATGCCGACGCCTTCGTGCGCCGTCGCACTCTGGCCGGCCTTCTTGGCTATCGCGGTCACGCTAAACTCGGGCTTGGAGTCGTAAATCTCGACCTCTGCCCCGTCGCTGTTCACTATTACCTTGTGGTCGAGCATCTCGTGGTACACGCAGGATGCAGTCCTGACTGCTTTGGAGTGCTTGCGGGCCGCCTTTTCCGCCTCCCTTGTGACCTGCACCTTCTGCTCGATGTCAACGTCTGACAGACTGCCGCGCACCTTTAGCCTGAATGTCCCCTTGACCATCTTGGACTCTGCAAGGCCCTGCACCCTGTTCTTCTTGGTCTGGGCAAGCGCGCGGGCTGCTGCAATTGCCTGTCCAAGGGATTCTTTTAGTGCGTCAAATGACGTATCGTTACTTGTGCTGCTAAATCCCCAGCAGCCGTCGACCAGCACCCTGATGCCGCAACCTGAATTCTCCACTACCCTGATCCTCTCAAGCTCGCCATTGACAAAGTTGACGTCAGTCATGGACCTTGACTGATAGCGGGCTTCGACATACCTGGCGCCTCTTGACGAGGAGATCAGCGACTGGAGGCTGTCGAGCATGTGGGTGCTGCTGCCCTGCACAGGGTCATGCGTGGCCTGCTGTAAATTATATGTTTATTCTGTATCAGCTTTTTTGCCCGGCTTGGCGCAAAACGATCAAAACACACACACTGGCACAAGTATGCCAAGGTTAAAGCAATAATGAAAAGTTCGCTCAGGAATAGCCTAGCCTA
>DAINRX010000022.1:7826-15310 GCA_036741635.1 Nitrososphaera sp. | reverse complement strand
AAATCTGCGACTGTTTGCTTGTTGGCCTCCGTCAGCTGTAAGATCATCCGCTTTAGGCCCTTTGGTTGACCCTCTAGGAGGCTTTCCAGCTTCCTTTGGAGCAGGGGTTTGTCTGTATAAATAGGATCCCCGCTCGCGGGAGCCATTTTCCATTCATCGACTTGTCTTTCCAATCCGATTCATTTTCCTAGTTCTGTTCTAATAGAACTATATCTGTCAGTTAGCTGTTATATTAAAAATAGCAACGCAGACAGAGTGGTGTACTGTGGTCAGGAAGAAGGTTTACGTGACAAGGAAGGTCCCTGAGCCGGGGCTGTCAATGCTCTCAGCGGAGTGCGACGTTACTCTGAACAAAAAGCCCGAGCCGCCAAGCAGAAAAGAGATGCTCAGAAACGTCGCCGGCAAGGACGGGATACTCTGCATGCTGTCAGACAGGATAGACCCTAGGATGATGGACGCCGCGGGCCCAAGCCTTAAGGTCATCAGCTCGTACAGCACCGGCTTTGAGCACATCGACGTAAAGGAAGCGACTGCAAGGGGGATTTACGTCACCTACACTTCTGACATTCTGGCAGAAGCCACTGCAGACATGACGTTTGCACTCATTCTTGCCTGCGCCCGCAATATAGTGAACGGTGATAGGCTTGTGAGAGAAGGCAGGTGGAAGGTCGGGTGGGCACCGGACCTCATGCTCGGCTACAACGTGCATGACGCCACCCTTGGTATAATTGGCCTTGGCAGGATAGGCTCTGCAGTGGCGCGCCGGGCAAAAGGGTTTGGCATGAAAATTCTGTATTACAGCCGCAACAGGAACGCCAAGCTCGAGCAGGAGCTTGGCGTAACCTATGCCGGCCTTGACGAACTGCTTATTCGAAGCGACTATGTGTCGATACATGCGAGCATGAACAGCGCAAGCCACCATATGATAGACAGGGCAAAATTGGACAAGATGAAGAAAACCGCGTTCTTGATAAACACGTCGAGGGGCCAAGTGACAAATGAAGCAGACCTTGCCAGAGCGCTCAAGAGCGAGCAAATAGCCGGAGCCGGCCTTGACGTCTTTGAAAAAGAGCCGCTGCCAAAGACAAGTCCGCTTGCAAAAATGAAAAACGTGGTATTGCTGCCGCACATTGGAAGCGCGACACACCAGACGCGCTCTAAAATGGCAGAGGTGGCTGCAAAAAACCTTCTTGACGTTTTGGATGGAAAAGAGCCCGACCCTGCATTCTTGGTGAATCCGCAGGTAAGAAGCGTCAGGCCACTGCACTAGCTGCTGTTATATAAACAACTAAATGCGATTTTGCACACAAAGTATTGCATCGTGCAGGCCGTAAACCGCTATGCGCTGCCAGTGCCAAAAGACAAGATGGAGAGGGTCGACAGAACCTCGTCGCCGGCCCACACAGGCAGGCTGAAAAACGCAATCGACTTTATTGTCCCGCAGGGCACTACTGTATTCGCCGCGGCCGATGGCATCGTCACCTTTGTCAGGGACGACTCATATACGGGCGGCTCCAGCATGGAATACTGGTACGACAGCAACTTTATAGTGATACAGCACCCAAACGGCGAATATTCGCGCTACGACCATCTTGAGCACAAAAGTGCTAAGGTCATGATAGGCCAGCATGTCAGGGCAGGTCAGCCGATTGCCCGTGTCGGCATGACTGGCTTTACGTATCTGCCGCACCTCCATTTTCAGGTCTTTGTTTTCACCGGGAGCAACATCTGGACAGATTTTGACACGCTGGCCGTGAGCGATTTTTTTCCTGACACAAATGACATGGCTTTTCTCAACCGATAAATGCGATGTCATAGAAATGTAGTGATAACATGACAACCATTCCTCAAATCCAGACTTTTACGTGTTAAACCTGTGAGGGTTCCTTTAAGTCGTGCGAGAAATTGAGAAAACACAACAGCGAGATGCACTCTCAAAATGGCGGGGCGAGGCAAATTTCAACAGTTCCCGAGCGCAGAATTGTGATGGTGGCTGCTGGAATCACTGTGGCAGGAGTGCTGGCAGGCGACCTGATAATGCTGTACTACAGAAGAAGAACAATGATGAACCGACGGTCGTACTAGCCTATTTGCTGGATTCCCACTCTTTCTTTTTCCTGTCATATTCTGCCCTGCTGTACACTGGCTTGGCAGGGTGACCCATTACCACAGTCTCGGGTGGAACGTCCTTTGTCACGACTGCGGCCATCGCAACGACGCTGTTCCTGCCGACTCTGACTCCGGGCTTGAATACCGACCTGCTGCCTATTATTGCGCCGTCCTCTACTATTACGCCGACCATCTTGGGGCTCATCGGGTACGGGTCGTTCGTAAATGCCGCTGCCGGCCCAATGAACACGTTTTTGCCTATCACAGTCAGTGGAGGTATGTACACTGACCCTTCAATCCTCGTATTGTCGCCTATCTTGACCTTGTAATCGATATGGGTCAGCGAGCCTATCATGACGTTATCCCCTATCTCTGCTTCGCTCCCGACGTACGCAAAATGCCATATCTTGACGTTCTTGCCTATCTTGGCAGTCTTGGCAACATAATTTGTCACGCTGGGCGGAGGACTGTAGCTGGTACTCATTTTGTCAGAGATGCCATGGGTTTCCTTGCTTTATAACTTTGTCAGGGATTTTACCCTGCCATTTCTTCAGAAAGTCAATGTCCCTTTGCTTTTCACGCAGCTCGTCAGGCAGCATGACTGGAATTTCATCTATTATTGGATAATACCGGTTGCATTTAGTGCAAAAGAGGATGCCTTCTTTGACTATTTGTCCTTCCGAAAGGATCTCGAACAGCTCCAGCGGGTAGTGCTTGTCTATTGGGCATGCAAGGATGTCAAGCATCGACTTTTTCATTATGGTTTCAGATCCAGATACACAGGTGAGCCGGTGTCGCTTGACAGAATTGCTGCTTCTGCCACGCGCGTGACATTGGTCGCGTCGGCTGCAGTCACCACTATCTTTCCTTTGCCTTCAATTGCTTCGACAAAGTTCGTCAGCTCCAGAGTGAGCGGCTCCTGGAACTGCCGCCGGGGCACTATTGTAGCGTCGGCATGGTCTATCTTTATTTCCTGAGTCAAAAAGTCGCCGGTGATAATGCCGTCGGTGCAAACCGCGCTGAACGTCCTGATCTTCTTTGGCGTGAGCCAGTTTGAAGCAATGATCGCGACCTTTTGCCCCTCAAACCCGAGCATGATTGTGGCAAAGTCCTCGTGCTCATGGAAGCGTTTGCCGGCGCGGGCGAACACAACGCGTGGCAGGGCGCCAAAGAGGTACATTGCCGCGTCGATGTCATGCACCGACGTGTCGTATATTATGCCCACATCCTTGATGTGGAGCGGCATCCTGTTTTCGCGGTGGAATTCAATCATCATGGGATCGCCGTACATCCCGCGCACTATGAGCTTCTTGGCGTCGCTCACCGCGGGGTTAAAGCGCTCGACGTATCCGGACGTCAGTATCAGCTTTTTCCTTTCTGCAATGCCCATCATTTCTTCGCATTCTTTAGATGAAAACGACATCGGCTTTTCTACAAACGCGTTGATGCCCCGCTCCATCACCTTCTTGGCCACTATTGCGTGCGTCTTGGTTGGGGTGCACACGACGCAACCATCTGGCCGCTCCTTGTCCAGCATTTCATCAAGCGAAGAATATGACGGCGCGCCGTACTTGTCGGCTATTTCCTTGGCTCGCGCAAGGTCAAGGTCGCAAATGGCCGCCAGGCAGCCAAGGCCGTCCAGCACCCGGGCGTGGTTCTTGCCCCAGCCGCCAACGCCTACCACGGCGACTTTAAGACCATTTTCTGTTCTTACCATACCGGGGTTAACCAATCCATGTATTCTTTGACGCCGGCAGACACGATCTTTTCGTACGTTTCGCGTATCTTCTTTGTTACCGGGCCTTCCCTGCCACTGCCAACCACATAACCGTCGATGCCGGTCACCGGGACGATTTCTGCAGCAGTCCCCGTGAGAAATATCTCATCTGCGATATATAATTCAGTTCTTGGAATTGGCCGCTCCATTACTTCATAGCCCATGTCCCTTGCCACCTTTATCGCGCTTTCCCGCGTGATGCCTTCGAGCGCCGAGTCGGCAAAGAATGGAGTATAGATCTTGCCGCGTCTGACAAGGAAAATGTTTTCGCCTGAAGCCTCACTCACGTTGCCAGACAGATCGAGCAGTATCGACTCGTCGTAGCCATTGCGCTTACTCTCCTGTGTTGCCAGAATGGAATTGAGGTAGTTGCCTGCGGCCTTGGCAAGCGGCGGGGTCGTGCTGTCGTGGATGCGCCGCCACGAAGAGACGCACGCCCTGATGCCTTCGCCCTTGAAGTACTTTGCAAACGGGAACGAAATGATTACTGTATGAGTCGGCGAGTCCCTCGTCACGTTGAGGTCGATGCCGTGCGTGCCAACAAACGTCAGCGGCCGGATGTAGCACGACTCCTTGACGCCATTCCTTTGCAATAGTTCTACAGTCGCGCTGGCAAGTTCCTTGGCAGAGTAGTTGACTGAAACCGAGTAGATGCCTGCAGAGCGGTGCAACCGCTCCATGTGGTCCTGCAACCTGAAAATATACAGGTTGTTCTTGGCTGCATAGCCGCGGATGCCTTCAAAGACGGCGGTGCCATAGTGGAGTGCGTGTGTAAAGACAGGGACTGTTGCCTCATGCCACTTTACAAACTTGCCGTCAAACCACACAAACTCGCCGCCTTTTACTTTCATTTTTACAGAACCACCAATGCCCTTCCTATTATTATACTAAAACAGCTAAAGCCAAGCCTATTCATATAGTTGCTGTGACCATAGCAACTGCCAAACTGTCCCAGACAAGTAATAATATGTAGTAGTATTGCTTGCTCGTGCGCCAAGCACCTGTTCTCCTCTCTTATTATGTTCAAGATGTAATCAGCAGTCATTTTGAAGAAAGCAACACTATAAAGAAGTTTTTGTTAGGCATGGCTGCGAAAAGCGCAGATGCTGCAGTTTTTACGTGCTTGAAACATGTGGAACGCCATTCATTTCTCAAGACGAACTGAGTAGAGATGCTCACTCAGGGCAGAGATCACTAAATGAAAAACAAGTTTAGCTTTGAACAGCCTAGGATAAGGCTAGTGGATAAAGAGCGGGCGGGTACTTTTTGAGATATTTTTACAATACTATACTTACCATTATTGACGAAGCTTATGCCTCTGCCTGCCCAGTTTGCTCATATCCAGCTTGACTCTGCCGGAATGTTGCCCCTCGACCCGATTGCTTTATGTAATTTGCTTCACTCTCAGATAACACGTTCTTCTGGACAAGAGTGTTGATCAGTGTTTCTAGTATTTGTGAAACATCATAGCCTTCTATACTGCTTGCTATTGAATGATATCTGAACAATATTTTATTTACATGATTGTGTTTTATGTCCCATTCATAAGATATAATTGAAGAATATTATCATCATCATCATCAACTACTTGTAGCCTTCCTTTGGAAACTTCATGCCCATGACCCGCATGGTGTTGTCTTCCATTCTAGCAAACTTGTCCACGACATCCCAGTTCCTTTTGATGATCTCAACCACTGGCGCGGGCACCTTGTTACGCCATTCATTGTCACCAGTGCCTTCCGCGGCCTGGCGGTAAAGTTCTTCCTTGACGGATGATGCTGAAATTTCAAGCCTAGCAGCCTTGAGCGGATTGAACCGATAGACCTTGAGCATCAGTCGCTCGGCCTTGTCGCCCGTGTACGAAACGAACCTGCCTTCCTTTATCTGCGCAATTATCTGGTTGCGGAGCTCCCACGAGCGCGACGATATGAGCGGCGGCAGGTATTTGACAAACGGCGCGTAGAACGTATAGTCAGGCAGCACGGCGACTGAATCGCCAAATACGGACTCGACCATGGCCTTGCGGAGCTCGAATGAAAAAGGAAAGCTCTTGGTGTTTATTTCCCGTCCGTCCTTGAGAAAGCGCACAGGATAGACATATACGCGGTAATCCTGCTTGAGCGTCGAGATTATCGACTCGTGCGCCTTTGTCATCGGGTTCAGGTGCGCAAGGTAAATGGCCGCCGTACTGCTCATGTCTAAAGCCTAGATGGAGGCGGCGCTATAATAAGAAAAAGTAGTAAAAGAAACAGCAGGTCAGCGCCTAGCCCTTCTTTATCTCTATTTCAATCGTAGAGACGTTCCTCGTCCTGCCGTCCTCCGACTGGACTGTCTCGGAGCCTATCCTTACGTCGCCTATCTTGTATCCGGCGTTTTCCATCCTCTTCAGCGTGATCTGTGACACGTCGACTGCCCTGCCTATGCTGAGGCCCCTTGCCTTGATGGTCACTGTTGGCTGATTGGCTAGCTGGATCAGAGTTGACGTTACGTATGTCATGAGTGGCTTTTTGCCGATGTAGATTGTGTCATGTGGGCCTTCTCTGCGTTGTTGTGATGCCTGTTCTTGTGATGGTGGTTGTTCTGACATGGTGGTGATAGAACGCTGGGTCTAATTTAAGTCAACGGTCAATAATGCGATTGAGATACATGCGGCATGCTATCGCTAGCGATACGGATCACGTACAGAAATGTCAGTTCTATGGGCATGCGGCTGATTTCATATCGTGCTGTATTTCAACTGATGTTTGGCGGATGCAACTATTGCTCATCTGATCTAGAATCTGTCCTTTTTCTTCTCTTTCTGTTCCGGTGTTGCTGATTTAGTAATTTTCCATCCCAGCTTGATAAGGTATGGAGACAAGAATGTCGTAATAATCGTCATAGATCCGATCATTGGCATGAGGAATGCGCTTGTAGCTCCAACATCCGCGCCTCCCTTGGCTGTGACCAGCGCCAGTTCACCGCCAGACACAGATAATCCAAATCCAGCTCTTGCAGATATCTTCTTGTGGAGGCCTAGCACCCTTGCAGAGATAAAGACATTCCCAAATTTTGCTGCAAAGGACGCGGCAATGAGTATAAGGGCAGGAACTATAAATGAGGGAAGCAGCTTGATGTCCATAAGCGCTCCTAGAGAGACAATAAACAACGCACCAAACATGTCTCGGACTGGCATTGTGATTATCTTGGCAATAGTCTGGACCTTGGATTCAGCCACAAGCACACCAGCAAAGAAAGCGCCAGTTGCCACAGATATTCCAATTAGGTCGGCAATAAACGCCAGTCCAAATGCGACGCCCAAGACTGTTATCAAAATCAAGTCGTACTGATTCGTCTTGCCCATCGCATCTACCAGTCGTGGCACTGTCTTTGAACCAAGATACAACACTCCGCCAATGAAAGCAACAACTACTCCGACCAGAATTCCAATTTCTCCAATCGATAAATTGCCTATCGAGGCAATCGACTGCAGCACCGCAAGCATTGAAATAATTATGATGTCTTCAATAACTGCAACGCTGAGAAGAAGATATGATGCCTCGTCTTTTATCATGCCCAGCTCTTCCAGCACACGCATGACAATTATCGTGCTTGTCAC
>DAINRX010000022.1:0-7726 GCA_036741635.1 Nitrososphaera sp. | reverse complement strand
GCAGTTGTTCGGCAAGACCAAGGCATGGAAGGCAGAGTACGACGACACTCTCTACAAGATATACGACTGGGACGGGCACCTTGCCGGCTACCTGTTCCCGCATTACGGCGACAACATTGACACAGAGGGAGAAAACGACGAAGTAATTGAAGAGATGAACAAGGTGCATACAGAAGTGCCGGAGGCGACGCTTCTGCTCCCGATGGTCAAGCTGGGCCTACTCGACAACTACCAAGGGATGGACATCGACTATGTCATTTCCTCGCTTGAAGCCAATGCAGAGCGCACCAGAGCATGGAAGAAGTGGCTTCAGGAAAACGCCAAGACGTTTAGCATATTTGCCGCAGAGGTGCACACCGCAAGGGAAGATAGAAACATGCTTTCAATCGCGCTTGGCATAGTCGCCAAGTTCAGGCTTGGCGAAAAAGAGGTGCGCGACGTGCTGGCGCCCCTCCTTGACAGGCTGCACCAAGACGGGCTTCTCTGATATTATTATATGAGGTCGCCGCGTGATGCGGCAAGCACATGAAGATCCAGTTTGCGAACCACCTAGTCTGCCTGCACCACCAGGAAAAGCAGTTGCGACTCACGCTCGAGAGCCTCGCGATGGACGGAAAAAATGAGTGCACTGAAGGCTTCCTCACGTGCAAAAAGTGTGGCGCGGCCTACCCAGTGATACAGGGCGTGGCGATAGTAGTCAGAGACTTTCCCGCCTATGCCGTAGACAGGTCGCAGACGTACGGTAGGTGGCTGCTGGATAGCAAGAGCGAGGAGATGAAGAAGTTTTTGAAAGAGAGCAGCTCAAAACTGTCGCCCGAATCTGCTGCAAACGACAGGTACGAAGAAGGCGGCAGCAGGTTCGTGCCATACAGATGGACGCAGTACGAGCATTCCACCGAAGACAGGCTGCTCAAGTCGCTCCGGTGGCGCCTCAAGCCAAATGAGGTCTACCACCGCGTAGTCTATGGCATCAACCCTAAGATGGACGGAGTCGCGCTTGACATGGCCTGCTCGATGGGATACAGCACGATGCTCCTGTCGCACAAGTTCGCCTTTGCAATAGGCATCGACATGTCGTTTTCGTTCATCCGGGAAGCGAGGAAAAAGATGTACGAGCAAAAGCGTGGCAACGTCGAGTTCTGCGTGGCCGACTCGCTGAACGCGCCCTTCAACCCCGGCAAGTTCGACCTAGTGCTTGCGCTGAACCTGCTAGAGCTGGTAGACGCAGACAAGCTGCTGGCGGCTATACACAGGCTGCTCAAACCCCATGCCGACGTGATTATCGCAGACCCCTACGACTACAACTGCGGCCCGCCGCCGAAAAAGACCTACGACGGCCAGTCGTTCCGTGAGCTTGTCGAGGACTCGGGCTTTGAGATAGGCGAAAAGAGCAGCAAGAACGAGTCGTTCATACCGTGGATCATAAAAGTAAGCGAGCGGGCGTACCTGTTCTATTTCGTGGATTACCTCAAGGCGAAAAAGCTGTCGAAGGAAAAGTTCTAGCTAGCCAGTTTGCGATGCGTTTAATAACACAGCAAATGCAATGGCAGCCATGCCAACAGCATACGTCCTTATCAACTGCGACCTAGGTTCGGAAGAAGAGATTATCAAGGAATTGAAAAAGCTGCCCGAAGCTGTCGAGGTTTCCGGAGTATATGGCGTTTATGATATCATTGCCAAGATAAGGTCTGACACCATGGATAAACTAAGAGAAACTATAACATGGCATGTTAGAAGGATTGACAAGGTGCGCTCTACTCTTACAATGATAGTGATTGAAGGCCAAGGCGAGCTGAAGGAAAAGAGAAAGTAAGGCTTTTTCAAACTTATTTGGAACCTGCTGATTTTGTAATAATGACATGAACGCCATAGAGGCAATGCAGGCAGAGATAGAATATCAGGTGCAGGACCTGCCAAAATTGGGCCTGCCCAAGGCCAGCGAAAATTGCCTGTTTGTGGGCGCCGGCGACTCGTACGTCGCTTCGCTTGCTGCCCAGTATGTTTCAGGCGGCCACGCGCTTTGCTGCTATCCTACCGACGTCATTCTGAATCCATCCGTAGCAAGCGATCGCAACATGTACGTCGTTTCGATCTCTGGCAACACCAGGGCCAACATCATGGCTGCTCAGGCGGCCAAAAAGCATGGAGCCAGAACTACCACGGCAATCACTGCAAGACCAGAAAGCAGGCTGGCAAGATCATGTGACGAAGTAATACAGCTGAAATACAGGAGCGCAGGGGTAACGACCGCAGGAACCATTAGCTTTGCTTCAAGCATACTTGCATGCCTCTCGCTTGCCAAGCAGGTGCGGCTTCCTGCAAGCCTTGGCAGGATTTACAGGCAGGCGTCGGATCAGGCAGAGAAGGCAGCTGGCAAGATAGGCAGCAGAGGTAGTTCGTACATAATACTTGGAAACGGGCCGCTCTACCTTGCATCTCTGTATGGCGTGCTAAAGTTCAACGAGGTTTTTGGCGCAAAGGCATTTGCGTACCCCGTCGAAGAGTTTTGCCACTCGCCTCTGTTCAGCGTCAGCAGGGGAGACAGGATAATAGTCATGGGCGCAGAGGGCGACGACAACGGCAGCCTGAGTGAAAGGCTTTGCCAAGAAGGGTTTTCGTCCGTGTACGTCGACTTTGGAAAAAAAGAAAAAGTTGAATTGCTGCTCCAGCCGACGTTCTTTGTACAGCTGCTGGTGGTCAAGTTGGCCCAAAAGCGCAGGCTAACAAGCTGCTACTTTTTGAAGAACAGGTCGCTGCTCAGGGTTAGCTCAGATTTTATCTACTAACAGGCAGGTCAGGCTTATTGCCCCACTCGCCCCATGACCCGAGGTACATGCGCACGTTCTTGTAGCCGAGCATCTTAAGCGCGACAAAGCTGTTGGCGGCACGGTAGCCGCCTTGGCAGTAGGTTATGACCTCCGCGTCCTTTGGGATGCGGCCGTACATCTGTTCCAGCTTTTCCGCGCTCTTGAAAACATCCTGATCAAGGTTGCCGTTCCAGTCAATGTTGACTGCAGTCGGTATGTGGCCTGCCCTTGAAGCGCGGATGGCAGAGCCGTCGTACTCGGCTTTAGAGCGCGCGTCCAGTATGATCGCTTTTTTGCTTTTTATCGCCGTCTTGATGCGAGTGGAGTCTGCAAGGATCTTCGGGTCCGGCTTGCCTCGGAAATTAGAGTGGACAAACGGGTTTGTCTTGGTCTCTGTCTTGTATCCAAGCGCCTTCCACCTGTTTAGCCCGCCGTCTAGCATGGCGACTTTGTCATGCGAAAAGTAGAGCAGGAGCCAGACTCCCCTTGCTGCCGACGGCCCGGAGACGTCGTCGTAAAACACCACGAACCTGTTGGCTGACACTCCGATGTTTGAAAGCAAGAGCTGCATCTGCTTGTTGAACTGCGCCACGCCTTGCTTTGAGGTATCAATCCAGTGGAACTGCATGAGGTCGATGTTGACCGCGCCCGGTATGTGCGACTCGGCGTAGCCAGAAAACGGCCTAGTGTCGACTAGCAGGAGGCTCCTGTTGCCCAGCATGGAGCGCAGCTGGTCTGCTGAGATAGCGAGGGTCAAGGTGCTGCAAGATTTTTTAACAGTGTTAATATTTATTGCTATGATCGGAGCTAGCAATAGTGGCAAGAAAAGTGATAAAAGCCAAGTCAGGCCCGACAGCTATAAAAAAGGGTAGCCGGCTGGATTCCATCCGCGACGCCCACAACGCCCAAAAGCTGGGCCGGACGACCCGCATGGAGGACTACCTCGAGGTCATTTACGAGCTTATCGCGCACAAGGGCTACGCCACGACCGTAGACATTTCAAGTTACCTCAATGTGAGCTCGCCCAGCGTGACAAAGATGCTCCAGCGCCTCAACGAGAGCGGCCACGTCAACTACGAAAAATACAGAGGGATAAGCCTAACAGAGTCAGGCGTAGCAGTCGCCAAGAACATCCATGACAGGCACGGCGTTTTGGCAGAGTTTTTGAAAATGATAGGTGTGGACGAGGACACTGCCAACAGGGACGCAGAGGGAATCGAGCATTATCTGCATCCCGAGACGCTCAAAAAGCTTGAAGAGTTTATCAGGCTGGTCAAGAGCCAAGGGCTTGCCGGCCTTCGCTAGGCTAGTGCCTGCTCAGGAAAACCTTGATCTCCTGCCCGGCAAGTATCGCGTTCACTATGCTCCTTCCAGCCTCGGAGCGCTTGTCTACCTTGACTCTCGCCTTCTTGCCCACCTGGCTGCTCATGATGTAGTCGTCCTCGACGTAGACATCGACCGTGCGCCCCACTACTTCGTCGTCAACGAGGATGTTGACTGATGATCCTGATTCGCTGATGTCAAACTCGATCTCTTTGCCAAGCGTCGGGATTTTCGCCTCGACGTCTATCTTTACTCCAAGCATCTCTTCAAGCTCTGACACGGTCGCGCCGCCCTTGCCTATCAGCCGGGGCGCGGCTTCCTTGCTGACCCTCACCTGTACCTTGTTGTCCGAGATGATGTTTACTTCGGCGCTTGGGTCAAACCGGCGCACAAAGTCCATTATCTTGGACTGGGCAAGCTTTCTTATACCGCTCGCAGCCTCGCCGCCGCTTTTGGCAAGCTTACTCACCGGCACTACCACGTTCTCCTCTCCAAACGTATAGATCTCGTACTCGATTGCGCCGGTTTCAAAATCGCGCACCTCGACAAGCGGCCTTGCAAGGTCGGCCTCGGTCATGCCGGTTGGCACCTTGACCGTCAGGCTCAGCTCATAGACCTTCTTGATGCTACCGTCCCTGACGAATATTATCGTGTCAAGGATGTGTGGTATCATGCCAAGTTCCACCCTGCCCATGAAGCGCTGGATGGCGTCAAGCGGGCTGCTTGCGTGCACCACGCCCACCATCCCGACGCCGGCGAGCCTCATATCTGCAAACACTTCAAAGTCCTGCGCCCGCCTCACCTCGTCAAAGATAGTATAGTCAGGCCTTACGAGAAGCAGTATGTCCACCGCCTTTTCAAAGCTGCCTTCAAGGGGGCCGTACTGCGTGACTTCTTCTGGCACCTGCAGATCGCGGGGCGACTCAAATGTCTTGACTATCTTGCCCCTTTCAGAATAAAACTGCGCGAGGCTGCTTGCAAGGGTGCTCTTGCCAGAGCCTGGCGGCCCAGCAATGATTATGCCTTCTGCCTTTCCAGACAGCCGCTCCATCAGTTTTTCGCTTGCGTTATAGTCGGCAAGGGCGAGCCTGACAATCGGCCTGACGATTGTCACTTCAAGCCCGTCTGAGAAAGGCGGGCGGGTTATTGCGATCCTGAAATTGCCAAACTGGATAACGGTCGCGCCGCTCCTGCTGATCTCCACAGAGCCGGTGCCAGTAACCCTGCCAGCTTCAGACACCTCCTTTATGATGTTTGTCAGCTGCGCGTACGTGCTCTTTTCCTCGGCTATCTTGACCAGCTGGAAGGTGCCCGGCCTCCCTCGCTTTGCCATAGGGAAGGTCCCTTCCTTCAGGTGCACGCTCATTGTATTTTCGTCAAAGTATTTTTCAAATTCCAGATCTGTCGTCTTTGTGGGAGCCCGTATGTGCATCGCCTTGATGCCCTGAGCCTCAGCCACGAGCGCCTGCACATAGTCGGCAGTGATAAGCGTGGCAGATTCCTGCATCGCGACGTCCTTGATTATCGCGTCTATCCTGCCGTGCTTTGCAAGCCGGATGTCGTTCAGGTTTGGTCGCTGACCCACAAAGCGCAGGCTGATCTTTCTCCTTGCGCTCAGCTCGCGCATCTTTTTTATTTCTTCTAGCCCCACAAAGCCGTGCTCCTTGTTAGTCGACGCCTGCGACTGGAGCTCATCGAGGACTGCCAGTGGGATGACTATCTCGCTTCCTTCCTCTACTTCGCCGGCTTCAAGCATCTTGGTTATCTCGCCGTCAATTATTATGCTGGTGTCAAGGACGAATTTCTTGTTGCTCAAGCGGTACTACTAGCACCACCTCAAGGTGTTTTAAGCATTTTTTTATAAAACTACCATTCCAGCCTGCCCGGCCAATAACAATTTATGGCTGATGGTGAACAATAGTTGCCAGATGAAGAAGGTAGAAGCGATAATCAGGTCCGAGAGGATGCCTGTCGTGAAGGAGAAGCTGAGGCAGATGGGGATCGGCGGCATGACGATTTCTACAGTATCTGGCTGGAGCAAGCAGCGAGAGCTCCACCTACAGTGGAGGGGGCAGCCAGTCGCGTACGACCTACTTCCAAGGGTCAAGTTCGAGATAGTGGTTCCCAACGAGCAGCTTGACAAGGTCGTGCAGGCAGTCATCGAGTCAGCTAGGACGGGCGAGCACGGAGACGGAGTCGTGTTTGTCTCGACCATAGAGCAGGCATTCAACATCGCCACGCTTGACAAGGGCGAAAAAGTAATAGTTTGAAAATGACAATCAGGAAACTGTTGCTTGCCGCGCTTGCAGCCGCTGCTGCAGCGGCGTTTCTTGTTTCCAGTTTTGTTCCGGCTTTTGCAGCCAACTACTATGCGGACCAGACCAATTTTGAAGAAACCTCTGTCCCTGTGGCAAGGTACCACTGGAGCGAGGACATCATCGACAGCTGCATCTACAAGGACGAAAATGTGCCCAACAAGTATTACGCATGGGCAAAGCTTGCAGCTCAGCAGTGGCGGCAGGCGCTCAGGGAATACACTGACAACCAACAGGCATGGGAGCTCACAGCTCGCTATGTGAGCTCGCAGTCGGAGCTCAGGTCCTGCGACGTCAGGGTCTTCATTTTCGACTCGTACATGGACTTTCCTGACTACCCTTCCCAGACGGGCGCCTACACGTCAGTGAAGTTTGACAAAGGCAGCGAAGGCGAAATTGACGCAAACGTCTACCTTTCGCCCTTTATCCTGCACGGCGACGGCGAGACAGAGATTGACCTTCCCTCCTACGCCTTCCGGAATTCGGCGGTGCACGAGCTGGGCCACGTTCTGGGCCTCGGCCACATGCAATCCGCCAGAGGCTACCTGATGTCGCCCCAGTTCGACTTTTGGGAAGAAGACGACCAGCTGCCGATCACCACCCTTGAGCTTGAAGCCCTTGTCAGTGTGTACGGGAACGACGGCTTTGACTGATTGAATTCTTAATACCTATGAAAAGCAGCCTTACGCATGCAAGATGACGACGAAGAGGAGCCGGTGATGTGCAGCAAGTGCAACGTCGCATTCCAGACGGAATCAGAATACCTTCAGCACTACAATCAGGAGCATAGGCAGCGAGAAAATAGTGACAGTAGCAGATAGGGCTACTACTGAGCCACCAGCAGCTTTTCCTCTATCTTGTAGAGCACATGGCTGACGTAATGGTTGGTGATAAGCGACGGTATCTTTAGCTGCTCCGATGCCGGCAGCATGGAGTTGATCTTGTAAAGGATTTCGATTTTTTTGTCGATGTTGAGCTCGTTCTTGCACTCTTCGATCATTTTCAATATGCTTCTTTCGGTGATATGATCCATTTCCAAGTGTAAACTAAATGACTCTGCTGTCTTATAACGGCTGTAGATACCGTATTAGTGGAAACGATACCGAATGATTTTACCGGACAAAGCTCAGCACATGTTGGCAGTCGCGTACAGCCTGCCCCTGTCGTCGACTGAAATGCCGCCCCCGATGCGCCCGGCGACAGGGTTCTCGATGACCGGCCTTGAGAGCCCATCGAATACCATGCCCGCGATCTCAACTTCTGCCATCTCCAAGACCGGCC
>DAINRX010000021.1:0-15357 GCA_036741635.1 Nitrososphaera sp. | reverse complement strand
AGATTCAGGAGGAGAACCAAAGCAACGAAAGACAGAGAAAATTATACCCATGCAAACGCTGGAGCCAATCGGGCAGCAGCAACCGCTGCAGAAAGTAGAAGAATCCCAGATAAGGACCACTGTGACTGCAGCAGCAGCCTCCTCTATAGAAGCATCGAAAGAAAGACCAACGACAATAACAACTACAACTACTACTTCAACCGCAGTTCCAATGCAAGAACAACAGCGTATTTCTTCAGAAGCCCCCGTTTCAACTAAAGCAAGACAAGCAGGCGAGTCGCTAAAAGAATTGTTTGTAACCGCTGCAAGGGAGGCAAAAGGTTCGGCGAAGAAAACAGGAAGACGGCTAAAAGAGCAGACTGTAGATATTGCCGCTACAGCTGATTCGAAGGATATCCGTTCACTTGGGAGCGATGTCGAGAACATGACTGGGCTATTTGAGGACATGATGGCAGAAATACGAAAGGAAGGATATGATGAGCAAGTCACTTTGCTGGACAGTTACAAGCGCCTTTTGCAGAAACAAATAAGGGTGCTGGATGCAGGGAGGAAGCTGGCAAGTAAGCTAAAGCCGGGCGCTTGAGAGCGGCGCAACAAAAGACAGCCAAAGGCTCAAAACCAGAAACTCTAAAGCTCGAGATCGCATTTTCACCCTTATGAGAACATATAAACCTCCAATCAAAACGTGAGGGTCGATCTTGCAGATGGTAAACAGCCCTCGATTGTAGATAGCAATCTTTTTAGAAAGGCATAGAAGATTATTCTTGACCCCTTGTGGACTCCTCACATACAGCAGCTGCTACCTTTTCCAAGATACTAGTTGCAATTGACGGATCTGATCATGCGGAAAAAGCCTTCCGACACGCAATGACGCTTGCTCAAAAATTTGACTCAAAAGTCATTGTTGTTCACGTCATGTCACCTCCAGCAGCAGGCGGAGGAATGGGCCATTTTCCGATGCAGGAGGCAGTAAGGGCAGCATTTGATTCGGCACAAATCTTGACATCAAAATTTTCATTGATTGCCCAACAGGAATTTGGACTTGCCGTGGAAACCATAACTGCCAAGGGCGGCGCTGTAGCTGATGAAATTCTCAAGGCTGCAGACTCAAACAAGGTCGACCTTATCGTGATGGGCAGTAGAGGATTGAGTGGCTTCAAGGAGCTTGTTCTTGGCAGCGTATCTAGCGCCGTGGTGCATCGCGCAAAAGTTCCGGTACTTACCGTAAAGTAGATGGTGTTTGCATTCACGCCTTTTTGCTCCAGAAGAAAATCTTGTGGAACAAAGATCTAGGCTCGACGTAAGAAGAGAGTGTGGGGGAGCGCCTGTAGAGCTCGATTAAGGGGAGCAAACGGAAAGCGACAATGTTGGCGGTGGCGCCCTACAGGCAACAGCACCAAGCAATGCCCGCCTTATAACCAGGCAAGCACCTCTAGGGGAGGGAGTGGTCAGTCCGTCGTTGCCTTGGGCCGCGACCCGGGTCTGAACCCCAAAAGGTACAGCAACAGAAAGGTCGTGCCTATGGAGAGCGCCGCTACTGAGGCGAGCCACACAAAGTCGTCCAGGCCAAGCGCCAATAATAGATCATGGTCATTCGACGATTAAAGTTTTCACGCGCGCGCAAGGCGGGTTTTGCCGCCCTGGAAGCGGATTAAAATTCTTTTATATCCACTATGTAATATCGGCATTGCTGTTCTACTGGAAACGCACGCGCGCACGCGCGTGTGCATGAATTGCAGGAGCACGCAAGAAAAGATAGGTAGGTTTTTAATAGATTGGCGACAACTTTGTCCCGTTCCGATGCAGGCAAACCAGCAGCTTGATGCCGTCGACAAAAAGCTGTTAAACGAGATCCAGTGGGTTTTTCCTCTCGCCGACAGGCCATATCTTGAAATCGCTAGGAGGCACGGCATTTCTGAAGGGGAGGTCATGCGCAGAGTGGCTGCCATGAAGGAGATTGGCCTCATCCGCCAGATTAACGCAATTTTCGACACAAGGCGGCTTGGGTACAAGAGCGCGCTGGTCGCATTTGCAGTCAGGCCTGACAGGCTTGAGCGTGTCTCCATGAAGGTGAACGAGCACCCCGGTGTCAGCCACAACTACGAGCGCAACCACGAATACAACATGTGGTTCACGCTTGCAGTGCCGCCCGGCTCTGACATGAAGAAGGACCTTGATAGGATGGCCGCGCTTGACGGAGTGGTAAAGTATCGCGTTCTTCCGACGCTCAAGCTCTACAAGATAGGCGTGAAGCTTGACATGGTCAACGATGATGCCGATAAGCCCAAGCCGACCGACGAGGTCAGGCACCTGAATCCCGAAAAGATGCAGATAACCGAACGCGACAAGGAATTCATCCGCGAGCTCCAAAAAGACCTGCAAGTCGTACCGGAGCCCTTCAAAGAGCTTGCCGATAACTTAGGGATAGCAACGGCAGAGCTGTTCGCCAAGGCCAAGGAATATGAATGCATCGGCATCATGAGGCGCTTTGCTGCCATACTGCGCCACCGCGACGCCGGCTTTGTCGCTAACGGCATGGTGGTGTGGAATGTGCCTGAAGACAGGATAGACGAAGTTGGCTTCAAGCTGGCCACATTTCCGCAGGTGAGCCACTGCTATCGCAGGCCCATTTACCAGGACTGGCGCTTCAACCTGTTCAGCATGGTGCACGCCCGCACTCTACAAGCGGCAGAGAAAATGGCTGCCGAAATGTCAGAAACGATAGGGATCAAGGACTACCAGATATTATTCAGCTTGCGCGAGTTCAAGAAAGAGCGCGTAAAGTATTTCGTCTAGCTAGGGCGTGCCCACTCGGCGCTTTCTAGCTGCGCCAGCATTTCGACGAGGTTGCCGCTGCTTTTGCGCATGCATTCGTGCCTCATGCGCTCAAATTCCTGCTTCAGTGCCCTTTCTTCCTCGTTCGACAGCAATCGTCTTTCTTTAACGTCTGTGAAGAACCTGTCCTCTTTTGAAGTGTGATCCTGTATAAAGACAGAATACGTCTTTAGGTAGCGGGCAAGCGGCTCTTTTGCATCTTTGCCCTGCAGGTACTCTTCAAGGTGGATCCTGATCCTTTTTGCGATCCTCCTGCCAAATTCGTGCTCTATCACAAATTTCCGGATCTCTTCAGAAAAGCGATCCTCTTCTCTGTTCTCCGCCTCCGGGAAGTAGCCGCTCTCTTCTTTGTTGTGGTGGAACTGGTCGACGAATTGCTCTACAATGTCTGCTATTTTGATGATATCCCCGACAGGCACATCCCTGCTTTCGTTCAGGTACGCATAGCACTTTTCAATGACTGTCTGCAGCCTGCGAATGAAAACGTGATCTTGTAGCAGGTCTTCAGTTGCGCTCATTTGGCCACGGTTTGGACGTAAAAGTTCTTTTCGTACATCTCTTCGACTTTAGCTGATTCTGCGGAGTTGAGATACTCGCCGTCAGAGAGCGATGCAAACATCTCGATCTCTTCGATGCTTACCATAGTCGGCAGCACGACTGAAATCTGCTTTTGTGATAGTATGAACTTGATTGCAAGCTCGGTAATGTTCCACCCCTTGCTATTTGCGATTGGCTTTATGTTCTCTATCTTTTTCATCGCTTCTTGGATGAATTCCTTCTTTCTGAAGCTACGGTGATCGTTCTTGTCAAATTTCGCCTCCGCAGTGACCTTGCCAGTCAGCAGGCCTGATGCGTCGGGCACTCTCACCATTATCCCGACATTGTGGCGCTCGGCTTCCCTCACAAAGTCGCGCCCCGGGTCCTGCTCAAGAATGTTATAGACTGTCTGGAGACAGGAGATGTCGCGGCTCCTGATCGCTTCGAGACCCTCGTCCTTCCAGCCTATCGCCGGCCCAAGCGCCGCGCCGTGGCTCTTTATCGTGCCCTTTTTCACAAGGTCGTCAAGCGCTGCAAATAGTGTGTCGTTCCTGATAGCGTCCATCTTGGGGTTGTGGAGGCTGTAGATGTCAATGTAATCAGTCTGCAAGCGATTAAGGCTCTGCTCAAGCGCAAACTGCAAAAATTCTGTGTCGTGCTTTTGCGGGAGTTCGCTGTGCCCGACCTGCTCGGCGTTGTACATGTCATAGCCCCATTTCGTCGAATAGATAACCTCGTCGCGCATGTCCTTGAACGCCTGCGCGATCAGCTTTTCGCTCTTGCCCTTGCCGTACATGTCGGCTGTTTCGTAAAAGTTGATCCCAAGGTCGTAGGCGCGCTTTAACATCCTTATCGCTTCGTCGTCGTCGATCTTTTTACCCCACCAGTCAAGCCCGATTGTCCAAGCGCCAAACCCTATCTCGCTCACCTTTATACCGCTCTTGCCAAGTTTTCTGTATTTCATGCTGCTATTGAAAGCACCTCTCTGACTTCAGAGGCGACCTTTTCAAATTGCGAATCATCCAGTGCAGGCTTGCCGCTGCGGGCATCGTCGATGTCAAGCGGAATCCACGACTTGCAGCCGGCCCATTCTGGCTTTGTGTCAACCGTTATTGGCTGGTCGAGCTTGAAAACACGCAACAATATCACGCTCATTGGCTTCTTGGGGTTGTAGTCCATCCTCGCATTAACATAGCTTTCGTTCCATACATGGTATTTTTCCAGCTTCTTGAGCACCGATCTGTCGGTTACCTCCCTGACTTCTCCGACCTCGGCATAGCCGGTCATCCTGTTAGTACCTGCGGCAGGGGCGCCTTTCAAAACCTCATCAAGTCGAGGAGCATAGTCCGGCTGCAGGTGATCCTTTGACTGGTGCTCAAAAGTTGGAAAGAGCAAGAATTTTTCGTGCCTGACTTCAAAGCCTTGGCGGTATTCTAATATGCCGCCTTTGCGCAGGAGCATGACCTGCCGGCCTTCTTCAAGGGCCCTGCAGACGACGGCCCATTCCTTGAGCGCCTGCATACTATCCCAGACTTTTAATGATGTCCTCGACTCCCTTATAAACGCAGACAATCATGGGAGTATCCGTCACTACGTACTTGCTGACCTTAGTTTCGCGCAGCTGCATTATCAGTTCCTGAAATGCTATCAGGTCAGCGGTTTCAAATGCAAGCATGAAATCCTGATCGTCGATGCCAAACGAGTATGTGGTGTTCAGGCGCACCTGCGGGAACTTGCGCCCAACAGCAATGTGCTCCTCCATCATTTTTTTGCGCTCCTCAAAAGGCAGGAGATACCATTCTCTTGACTTTACGAACGGGTAGACGATGCAGTATTTCATCGGCTGCTCGTCAGTCATAAAGCCGGGGGTCACCTTTGACGAATAGACAGACGGCCTTGCCGCCGACAGGAAAACGTACGACGGCGTGAAGTACTTTCCAAGAACCGTCGTGTAGATTTTCGAGGTCATTACCTGCGTCTTTTCAATGGTATCAGAGATCATCCAGATCATAATATCAGCGTCTTCTCTCAAGCCCAGCGTCGAGTAGGTGCGCACCTTCATCTTTGTGTTTGCCACTTCGACAAGGTTTGCAAATTCCTTGGCAGCCTCTTCCTTGCCGATCTCGTTGAGCCAGCGCCACTTTGGGTCTACTTTAAAGAATGAAAAGTTGAGAAAAGTGGTCGCCTGTGGCTTGTCCGCCGGTGCTTCTGCTGCCATCATCCGGTTGAAGCTGCCTAAACCCTATTTTTACTTGTCTTCTTCGATTCCCAGCCAACCGTAGCCCTTGGCTTCCAGCTCCTCAGCCAGCTCCTTGCCGCCCGACTTGATGACCTTGCCCTTTGAAACCACGTGCACGTAGTCGAGCTTGTTGAGATAGCGCAGGATCCTGGCATAGTGCGTGATTACCACGACACCGGCGCCGGTTGCTATCAAATTGTTTATCGCCTCGGCGACTGCCTTGACCGCATCGATGTCGAGACCCGAGTCCGGCTCGTCAAGGATTGCAATGTTGGGCTTGAGAACTAGCATCTGCATTACTTCCGAGCGCTTTTTCTCTCCGCCCGAAAATCCCTCGTTCAGATAGCGGCTCAGAAATGACGGGTCGAGCCCCACTGCGTCGAGGTTCTTCTTTACGTACTCGTGGAATTCCCTGACAGTAAGGAAGACCTCGCGGTTCTGCTCCTCTCCCAGAGACTTGTTGAGCGTGTTGTAAGCGTTTCTCAAAAAGTGGCTGTAGCCGACGCCCGAGATTTCAGTAGGATACTGGAAACCCAAGAAAAGGCCCTTCCTTGCCCTCAGATCAGTCGGGAGTTTGACAATGCTCTCGCCCTTGACCAGAATGTCACCTGATTCAATGGTATATTTTGGGTGGCCCATTATGGCGTTGGCAAGGGTGCTCTTGCCAGAGCCGTTTGGCCCCATGATGGCGTGGACCTCGCCCTTGTTGATATTGAGATTGAGACCTGATAATATCTCCTTGCCGTCGATGCTGACGCGCAGGTCCTTTACTTCTAAAAATGACATATAACGCTGTTTTACCTGAACTTAATATAAGTATTAGGATTTCAAGTGCTGTTGTATATTCGGTTGCTTTCTTCTAGTGTTGCAGCACGGTTGTTTGCGTTGCAGCGCGGTGGTTGAGTCTTAAGTTGCTGCTACGGCAAACCCGAATGCATCGGCAGAACCTACTTCTTCTTCGATACACGGATTATTCTGACGCTAAGTTCTGCTGCAAAGTCTGGAGTCTTCGTTTTCAGCGCGGGAATATCGACTTTGTTAAATAAGTTGATTGATAGAATACTTCGATTATTTCGCTGCAATCGGTACGTACGTACTTTGAAACTATTTGAGTTAATCGGCTTGATGATACTGGCTTTTCAAGAAAGCTGGCCATACTCAAAGCTGGTGAAATATCCATTGGAGCCTTTCAATTAGCTTGATTGACATGCTTGGATTATAGTTGAAGTATTCCTAATTCAATGCCCTCATCCTGATCCAACAACTATCTTTGTCATTAGATAGTCAGTTGAACTCTTGTACTCTCTCAGTATGTCATGAATTTTGTGTTGCAACGGAAACTCCCGATGCGCAACATCAGGTTAGAACTCCCGTTTTTGCAATAGAACTTGAGAGCAGACGGCTATTCTACAGTTATTGTCGAGACCATGTATGGGTGGACTTGGCAGTGGTATGTGTGCTCTCCTGTGCCAACGTCTGCCGCTGGAACAGAGTATTTTTGCCCCTGATTTAGAAACCCGCTGTCGAACAGCTGTCCCGACTCGGCGTCGTCAGGTCCTGTGCCGCTTGTAGCGGTATGGAGCGTGGTGTCCTCGTTCACCCACGTTATCAAGGCGTCCGAGCTTGCAGTCGCTGCGTCCGGGTCATAGTCTGGGCTTCCCTGCACCGACGACCCTTCCAGTATCTTAATGTTCACTACCTCGGAGAATTGCGACTCGTCGATCTGCTTGCCTCCACCTGTGCTGTTATTATTATCGTTAGAGCCGGATGCGGCAGAAAGTTCCTCACGGTACGGCGACACTACTGTCCCTTCTTGCGGTGTGACCGCGCCAAAGTATGTGTATGTCAGGTAGCCGGTGATTGCACCCAAGGCAAGAATTACTGGAAAAGCGATTGTGCCTGGCTTTACCATTATCGCTACCCGGCTATCCATTTTCCCTTTATAATTCCTTCTAGATCAAGAACTATATTGCAGGCTCTGCAGTAGCTTGCCCGTGGCCCAAAAGTCGGTCGCCTGCAAGTGCTGCGGGAGGAAATTCCTTGTTCCAGTAGTGGGCACGAGCAGGCAAGAGAGATCAGCAGACATCATTAGCGAGGATGCTAAGTTTGCGCTCATTTGCCGCTTTTGCATGACGCACTCGCTCTACACTACGAAAGACCTAGAATAACTTTTATTTCAGGCATTATTTTTACACGCAGAGAAGAAGAGCAGGCAACAAAAGATGGGCGACACTCCCTCGAAATGCACGCTGTGCGGCAATGACATGACGTTCAAGTACAGGCCGATGGAGAAATGGAACATTTCCGGCACGCTTTGCAGCCAGTGCTATGAAAAAAAGCTGACGCAGCACTATATTGCGCCTGACAGGCGAGACGTGACTAAGAGGTAGCAAAGACTAAATACTTACTCGTATTTTCAGCAGGTATATGCCAACTGGATACATTCTCGTGAACTGCACGCTCGGCTCAGAGGAGAAGATAATAAATGAAATTGCCAAGCTGTCCGACGTCAGAGAGGTGCGAGGAACGTACGGCGTTCACGACATATTCGTCAAGGTCAAGTCAGAGAACACCGAGGCCATGAACCACACGATAACAAACAAGATCCGCAAGGTTCCCGGGATTACGTCAACCGTCACGCTTGTAGTAATAGAGGAACAGGGCGGCAAAGGCTAGCCTTTTTCCGTCAGCTCTTTTTTCCTGTCCTCTGCCTTTATCCTCTTTATCTCGTATATGATAAGCCCAGTGGCCGCGCACATCGTCACCCAGCCTGCCGCGCCCACAATCAGGTATTGCGAGTATACCGGGACAAAGAGCGCGATGGCAGCAACAGCAGCACCTATCCACCAGATGATTATTAGAAGGTGAAGATGGTTTATGCGCATATGCTAGCCTCTCATGTCCTCATCAAAACCCTGAAAGTGCCCGAGCATCTTGCCGCACTTTTTGCAGCTGCTGAACTCTATGAAATCAAAGTCTCCGTACTTGCGATAGGCAAACGACTCCTTGTGGTCGCAAAAGATCTGCCGCAGTGATGCCAGAAGCATCCTGTATTATTGGATAGTGCAATGGGGTTCTTTACCCTTTCGCTAGTTAGCTAGTTTGTTTGATATAGGACTGGCTTGTTCAAATTGCTGGGGCCCGTAGCGTAGTCAGGATATCGCGGCGGTCTTCGGAACCTTCGCGCGCTTACGGACGTGAAGAGAACCGCAGGTCAAGGGATCGAAGCCCTTCGGGCCCGCTCTTACTTGTCTACCTTAAGGTCGCCCAGCAGCCTGTCGATGGTTGTTATTGGCTTGCCATTTGTATCTGCAATCTGCTGAATCGCTGGCGCGCTTTCCATGTAGTTTGGTATCCTTGCTGTTATCCTTTCCTGATAGGTGGGCACGTGCTCGTTCTGGTAGAACACGCCGATCGGTATCTTGTCGCCCCACTCGTTTGACTTTTCCACCACCTGCGCCATCTTGGCGTTCAGCTCTGACGGGTCACGCACTACGCCGTCGTAGCCGGTCTCTTCGAGCTTGTACGTGCGAGGCATTGCCCTGCCAGTCTCCGGATTGATGTTGTCAAGCCCTTGGAACCATTCTTTTGTGTTGATGTCGTTGTACGTCGGGCACGGCTGCAAAACGTCAATGAATGCAAGGCCCTTGTGAGCCACCGCCTTCTTTATCAGGTCCTTCAGGTGGCGGACGTCGTACGAGTAGCCGCGAGCAAGGAACGTAAAGCCGGATACAAGCGCAAGCGCTATTGGGTTGACCGAATTATTTACGTTTGGCTGCGGAAGCGACTTTGTCTTCATGCCCAGCTTGAGCGTGGGCGAAGCCTGCCCCTTGGTCAGCCCGTATACTGCGTTGTTGAATATGATGTAGACCATGTCGACGTTTCTGCGGCCGGCGCTCACAAAGTGGCCTGCGCCAATCCCTAGACCGTCGCCGTCGCCGCCTACCGCGAGCACCTCAAGCTCGGGGTTTGCCAGTTTTGCCCCCTGAGCAAAAGGCAATACCCTGCCGTGCAAGGTGTGGATGCCGTAGGTCTTTATAAAGTGGGGCGTCTTGCCCGAGCACCCGATGCCGGAGAATATCGTCGCCCTGTGCGACGGCACCTGCATGTCTGCCAGCGCCATCTGGATCGCGTTCAATATTCCGAAATCGCCGCATCCAGGGCACCAGTCGTTATGGACGTCCGTCTTGTAGTCCGCCAGTTTAAGCGCCACTTCTTAACACCTGCCTCCTTGGAGCATCTCCTTTTATTATTCTCTTTACGGCATTATAAACCTCGTCGAGTGACATCGGCCTGCCATTGTATTTTACTATCTGGTAATCATATTCGCGGCCCGTATGTTGCCTCATGAGCGAGCCTAGCTGGCCCGAGTAGTTCATTTCAATGTCAATAACTTTCTTTGCGCCCTGCAGCATTGACGTCACAAGTTCCGACGGGAACGGGTTCATGAGCCTGACCTGAATAAATTTCACTTTTGTTCCTTCACCTGTCAGCTTGTCCATTGTGTCCAGTATCGCGCCCTTTGTCGAGCCCCAGCTTATGATGACAGTGTCGCCGCTGCCGTACGCCACTGCCTTGTCTTGCTCAGGGATCTCTTTTAGCGCAACCTCCAGCTTGTCCATCCTCTTGTCCATCATTTTCACCCTCACCTCAGGATCTTCGGTGATGTGCCCCTCCTCGGTGTGCTCGTCGCCTGTGTTCCAGAATATTGCATCCTTTGTTCCAAGCACGACCCTAGGGCTTATCGGGTTGTCTGACAATTTGAAGCGCAAATAGTTGCCGGCAGCGCCCTTGTCGGCCTCTGTGACCTTGCTTACAAGCGAGCCTCTTTCAATGACTATCTTGCTCAGGTCAAAATTCTTGCAGGTTGTGACGCTATTTGCTATCGCCTTGTCAAGCATGTGTATCACGGGCATCTGGTAGCGCTCGGCAAAGTTGAACGCCTTGACGGTGTCGTAAAAGCTCTCGACGATGTCGCCGGAGGCAAGCACTATCCTTGGGAACTCCCCGTGACCGGCGTTTATTGCAAAGTTGAGGTCGCCCTGTTCGTGCCTTGTCGGCAGGCCAGTCGATGGGCCGGTGCGCTGGTAAAGCGATATCACGACGGGCACTTCGTTTATGCCTGCCCAGCCAAGCGCTTCGGCCATCAATGAAAAACCCGGGCCCGACGTTGCGGTAGCAGAGCGCGCCCCTGTCAATGCGCTCCCTATCGCCATTGCAATGGCTGCGATTTCGTCTTCAGTCTGGATGACCACAGTAGAGCCCTTGCTGCCCGAGTCGTTCAGGTCGAGAATCTCATTTGCTTCAAGGAACTCGCTATCGTCAGAGGCTGGCGTAATTGGATAGTATGTCTGGAAGCGGCAGCCTGCAACCATCTTGCCTAAGGCAGACGACTGGTTTCCCTGCACGATTATTATGTCCTTTTCTGCCGGCCTTGCCTGCAAGCGGTATTTGAAGCCGGTTTCTGCAAATTTCGCCTTGGCATAGTTGTACACGTGCGCTGACGCGTTGACGTTCAGGTCTGCGACCTTCTTTTTCGCCCTAAATATGAACTTGATAGCCCTTGCAAGCACTTCGCTGTCAAACTCCATTATCGCCATTGACGCAGAAAGCGCCATGACGTTTACCATCCTTGTCAGCTTGCTGAGCGCTGGGTCGTTTGCTTTTTGCGCAAACTCTTGCAGCAGCTGGAAGAACGGCACAGGGAACAGGACCACGCCGCGCTTTTTCGCGTACTCTAGTGCATCCTGCACCTTGAAGCCAAGGCCGTCCTTTTCAAGCGTCTTTTTTATGCGGTCGGCGGCATAATCGTCGATTGTGGGCACTTCGTCAATCGTGGTCTCGGCCACGTCAGTATCGTAAATTATCCCGCCTCCCTGCGTCACCTCTGTGAAATGCCGAAAGATGGTTTCGGCGTCAAATGAGACCAGCATGTTGATTTCGTTAACGTGCGAGTGCACCGGTCTTTCGCTCACCCTCACTGTGAAATAGCTGTGCTCGCCCTTGATGTTGGAATAGTATTCCCTCTTGCCAAATATGTGGAGCCCGCCTCCGGCACAGGCTCGGGAGAATATGTTTGCGGCTGAATCGACGCCGCTGCCCTGAGCTCCCCCTATCACCCAGCTCAAGGAATTTTTGGTAATTGCATTTTCCAACGTGAATTCTTCACTTGTCCTTCTTTTAATGCTTTAGAACTAGCCGCCGCCAGTGGCAGCGTCATAGAGGCAGCACTCGCAGGCGTCCACCTGCCCGCAGTAAGGGCACGAACACATGCAGGCATCGATAGGGTTGCCGCAGTTCTCGCAAGTTACTTCTTCCACAGTAGCGCTGCCTGCTTCCATTCTCTCTCTCTGCGCTGTTATGTCCGCTTAAACTAATTATACTTTTACCTGACGGTGACCGATTTTGCAAGGTTGCGCGGAAAGTCAGGGTCCGCGTTGTTCTGAAGCGCAAGGTAGTAGGAGAAGAGCTGCAGTGGGATTATCTCTACCAGCGGGTAGAGCAAGTCGTTCTCCATCTTGGGTATCTCGATCATTGCGTCGTATATCTCGTTTGGCACGTTTGAGATGCCGATTATTTTGGCGCCTCTTGCCTTGACTTCGTGTGCGCTTGATAGCGTGTCGCTGTAAGTCACATCGTCGGGGTTGAGCACAAAGACGTACGCGTTCTTGTCCATGAGCGCCAGTGGTCCGTGCTTGAGCTCGCCGGCTGCGATTCCTTCTGCATGCACGTAGGCAAGCTCTTTCATCTTGAGCGCGCCTTCAAGTGCTATAGGAAAGTGTATCGACCGCCCGAGCAGGTAAATGTCATTTACCCTGGGCATGGTCGTGTTCACAAGGCGCTCGATGCTGGACGCGCCAGAGAGCATCTTTGTTATTTTTTCTGAAACGACTTCCCTGTCAAAGCCGATCTTGCCGCCGCTGATGCTGTCTAGGATGGCGTAGGCAAGCGACACCTGCCCGGTAAAGCTCTTGGTCGCCGCGACGCCGATCTCCGGCCCAGAGTTGATACTGAGCGAAACATCGGCAGTGCGCGCAAGCGACGACGTTGGCACGTTGACGATAGACAGTATCCTTGCCCCTTGCGCCCTTGCCAGCTTTGTAGCAGACAAAACATCAGCCGTCTCGCCGCTCTGCGATATCGCTATAACTATCGTTTCCTTGTCTATCGAGTCCATGTTGTACTTGAACTCGCTTGCCATCACCGGCCCAATGCGCTTTTTCAAAAAGCGTGAGCTCACCATCGAGATGATAAGTGAGGTGTGGTAGCTGGTGCCGCTGCCAGTGATGATAATGTTGCCGGCGCTTGATAGTGCGTCGCAGAACGCCTTTATCTCGTGGTCTTCCTGGTATGTGGCAGCCTTGACCGCGGTGCGCTGCTCAAATATTTCCTTGATAGTGTAATGGGCAAACTTGCCCTTGTTGACGTCTGCAAGCTCCCACGCCACCTTTGTAACGCTCCGCGCCACCCGATCGCCGCTAAAATTGAAAATGCTGACGTTATTCTGGCGGATTATCGCTATATCGCGGTTGTCAAGGAATACCGCCTGATCCGTGTACTGCAAAAAGCCGAGCACGTCGCTTGAAGCATAGTAGGCGTTGTCCGATATCCCGATGACGAGCGGCTCGTCAAGCCTTGCGCAGGCAAGCGTGCCGTTTGCAAACATGGCCACAAAGGCGTACGACCCTTCAAGACGTTTGACTGTCTCCATCATTGCTTTCTTGACATCCTTGCTGGAATTGTAGTGGTCTTCAAGCAGGTGCGCTATTACCTCGGTGTCTGTCTCGCTACGAAAGCGGTGACCCTTGCCTGCCAGCTCTTGTTTCAGTACAGAATAATTTTCAATTATTCCGTTATGCACTACTGCAATGTCATCGGTACAGCAGGAGTGTGGATGGGCGTTATAGTCGGTGACCCCGCCGTGCGTCGCCCATCTGGTGTGGCCGATTCCGACAAAGCCGTCCATCTCAGCAAGGTTAAGGCTGCTGTTTACTTGGTTTACCTTGCCGGTCCCTTTTCTTACGGAAATTTTACCAGTAGAAAGCGTCGCCACGCCCACGCTGTCATATCCGCGGTATTCCATCCGCTTGAGGCTCTCGATGAGGGCCGGCGCAACAACATCCCTGCCAATGATCCCGATAATTGAGCACATCTCACAGAATGACTGGCCGGGGTGTTTTTATTGATTGGGGATTTGCACTCTGGCGGCACCTGAGCGAAAAATCAGAACGCAGTTTCTTTCTGCTTCATCAGAGGGAAGACTTTTCGTCCCATAAACAAACTGTAATTTGCCGACAGAATCAGCTTTCTTTAAAGTCAAACTAAAGAGGACATTGCACGATTCTTGCTTCTCGGTTAATTACGCTCCGGCTTTTGTTTAGAGTGGAGTGACAGACCATTCTGGGCCGGAAGACGAGCTGTGCTCGTCCTGCGGCAGCCTTCCGATAACTAACAGCTTTACCGGCGAGCTCGTATGCAGCGCCTGTGGAATCGTTCTCAAGGGGAGAGTCGAGACGCTTACTCCGGAGTGGCGGTCGCTCTCCCCGGCAGACGACAGGGCCCTGGACGGCTTTCCGTCCTCGCTCCTGATACACGACACAGGGCTTTCCATCTATATCGGCGCCGCAGGGTCGACGCAGCCACAGGAGCAATCAGGCAGCGAGCAGGAAGCAATAATTCTTCTTCTCAAGACGACGACGACTCTTCATCTTGTTCTGTTTACATCCACAAGGCGTCATGCCCGATCCCGGCGAACAGGCTGCGCAAGCTGAACGCAATGTCTGTTTCAGGCGCGCCTGCTTCAAGGAACCTCAAAAAGGCCACTTGGGAAATGAACAGAGTCTGTAGCGGCCTCGGGCTTTCCTGCCAGGTGGCAGAGCGCTCGGCGTATTTCTACCGAAAAGCCTTGCAAAAGAGCCTGATAAAGGGCAGATCGATCTCGGGCTTTGTCGCCGCCTTCATTTACCTTGCCTGCAAGGAAAGGATGATAACCCCGGACGATAGACGAGGTAAGCAGGGTTGCAGGCGTCGACAAGCCGTTTGCGACGCACTGCTACAAGATTCTTGTTGGCGAGATGCACATCGAGCCCCCATTACCGATCCTTTCAGGAACATAACAAAGATCTCGGCCCGCGATGGCATCGAGGAGCGAGTATCTAGAAGGGAAAGGGAAATCCTGTCGTCAGTCGCAGCCATACGGCGATAATGGGCAAGAACCTGCTTGTGCTGGCGGCTGCTGCCCTGTACCTTGCGACCGTGGAGGATGGGCTCAACATCGCCAAGACAATGATAGCCGACGCCGCTGAGATGAGCACGATTTCGCTCCGAAAGAGACTGAGTGATATATTACAAGGGCGCGCTTGAAAGCAGGAAAAAGCCACAGCTCTAGTCGGAGATAAGGCCGGCGCTAGACAGCAAGAATATGAACAATATCGTCAGGGCAGGCAGCAGTAGCAAAAGCGGCACCGGGTCGCGGCTCTTTGCCCTTGCCATCTGAAGAGGCCTCATGTGTATACATGTCGGCCGCAAGTTTTCCTTTTAACAATTACAGAAGAATTTACGGCAGCGCGCAGTCTAAAGATGCCATTACGTTCTCTCTCATCCGGAGCTCAAGCAGCCCTACCAGCGGCCCTCCCAGCAGTATAGAGTCGGCCACATGCCGCTGGTAATCCTGGCAGCGTGCAAAGGCTTCCAGCTGGCCGGCGATCACGCTGCCATAGTAAGCTGTGATCCTAGCGTCCTGCGCA
>DAINRX010000020.1:9305-15900 GCA_036741635.1 Nitrososphaera sp. | reverse complement strand
AGGCATTTGCAAGGTATTGCGACAGATCGGCCATTAGTATTAGAAATGCGACGCTAGCAAGCGGCTATTAACTTTTGCTTGCAATTTCCTGCTTGACGCCGACTACCTTGAACCGATACTGGTGGCAAAAAACGCCCTCGTACATCCTGGCATAGCTTTCCGCCGCTTCGTGTGTTGTAAAGGTCTGCCGAACGCCGTCAATTGAAATTTTATCACCATATAGGTCGATTATTTCGACGAAATACGACTGTGGCAGCTTTTTGGCCTGCCTAAGCAGAAGGAAGACGCTTATCAGGAAGAACAGCGCTGCAGCGGTAAAGATCATTGCGAACTCGAATCCTCTTGTGAACGCAAGGAATGGGTTGACAAAGTTCTGGTTGAGCCACGAATAGGCGACGCTAAACCCCTGCACGAAAATGGTCACCATGATCTCCCACAGCATTTCTTTTGTGTGCATGTTTTTGTCGCCTCCAGCTCAGATAAGGGTTGTGGTGTCCTGTCTGCTACACATGTTTCAATTTCCTTATCAATTGTTGCAGATTTTCATTCGCTAGATCTGTTCTTAGTCAAATAAATTGAAAGCTTCCTCCCAATAATGGGATGGAGAATAATACATACATACATACACATCATGATCGGCCAGCTGTTGAGAAAAGGCTGCTGCCTAATTCTCGATCGGTAGTATTCAATAGTGGTTCATAGCGAAATTAAAGTAGTGACAAGATATTTATGAGAATAGATTGCCTCTCTGCAAAGGTAGGAGTAGGGGAGATTGTGTAACTAAAAATGGCTGATATCATCTCTCATGATGTCCTCATAATAGGTTCTGGTTTGGCCGGCCTTCGCGCAGCCATCTCAGCGGCCGCTACTGACACGAAGATAAGCATCGCAGTCATTTCCAAGGTGCAAGTCATGCGCTCGCACTCGGTCTCGGCTGAGGGAGGTACGGCAGCGGTGTTGTACGAAGAGGAGGGCGACAACCAAGAATCTCACATCTATGACACCATCAAGGGAAGCGACTTTCTGGCCGATCAGGACGTCGCAGAACTTCTCGTAAGGAGCATGCCGTACGAGATTTACCAGCTAGACCACTGGGGCATGCCGTGGTCAAGACGCAAGGACGGCAGGATAGCCCAGCGCAAGTTCGGCGGTTACTCGTTCCCACGGGCGACGTTTGCCCAAGACAAGGTCGGGTTCTATGAGATGCAGACCCTCTATGACACGTGCCAAAAGTATGACAACATCCACTTTTACAATGAGTGGTTCTGCACATCGATACTGCAGGACGGCGGCAGGTTCCAGGGCGTCACCGCAATCGAGATGAAGACCGGTAATTTCATTGTCTTCAAGGCGCCGGCAGGCATCATATGCACAGGCGGGGCCGGCAGGATCTACAGCTTTTCCACTTATGCGTTTTCCTCGACGCCTGACGGGCTTGATATGGCTTACCGGGCTGGGCTTGCACTCAAGGACATGGAATTCGTGCAGTTCCACCCGACAGGCATTCTGCCCTCTGGCATACTCATCACGGAAGGGGCGAGAGGAGAAGGCGGCTACCTCATCAACAGCAAAGGCGAGCGCTTTATGCAAAAGTATGCGCCGGGCAAGCTCGAGCTTGCGCCAAGGGACGTGGTCTCGCGCTCGATGATAAAAGAAATTCAGGAAGGCAGGGGCTTCAAGCATGAGACTGGCGTTGACTGCCTAAAGCTTGACCTGACGCACCTTGGAGCCGAGAGCATCAAGGAAGTGCTTGCAGGCATTCGCGAGATAGGGATCAAGTTCTCCGGCGTCGACATCATCGACGAGCCAATTGAGGTGAGGCCGGTATGCCACTACATGATGGGAGGCATCCACGCCAACATCGACGGCGCCACTGAGCTGGCAGGCCTGTGGGCTGCAGGCGAGGCGGCATGCAACAGCGCCCACGGCGCAAACAGGCTCGGCGCCAACTCGACATCAGAGTGCATAGTGTGGGGAAGGATAACCGGCGAGCTTGCTGCGAAATACGCTCTTGATCACAGGGCGGCCTCTGTGCCTGAGCAGCAGGTGATTGAAGAGGAAAAGCGTATCTACGACGGGCTGTTCCGCGGGAGCGGCAATGTGAACGCGTACGAGGTCAGGAAGCAGCTGACCGACACGATGGACGACAAGGCTTATGTTTTCAGGAACGAGCAGAGTTTGACCGAGGCTCTGAAGAAAGTCATGGAGCTGAAAGGAGCCATGTGGAAACACGTTGACGACAAGGCAAGAGAATACAACACCAATTTCGTCAACGTGATGGAGATAGATTCAATGCTGAGGACAGCCGAAGTAGTACTCATGGGAGCATTGAACAGGCGGGAGTCAAGGGGAGCTCATTCTAGGACGGACTATCCGTACCGCGATGACGCCAACTTTTTGCGGCACACCCTTGCCTACTTTACGGGAAATGGCGGGCCCAAGATGACATGGCACCCGGTGACGTTTACGCGCTATGCGCCCGTGGAGAGGAAATATTAGCATGGAAAAGGTAGCAGACCGCAACAACCGTGAAGGATTGAAGGGCTGGCTCAACCCCGGCCGCTATGGCTGGGAGCGCGTCTCATACTGGCTACAGAGGCTGACAGGTGTGGGGCTCCTTGCCTACTTTGTGGGCCACATTTACGAAACAAGCTCTCTGACGCAAGGTCCTGACGCGTGGAATGCAATGCTTGAATTGACGCAGACGCCAATGGGCCATCTGATACTGATGCTCGTGATTGGTATGAGCACCTACCACTCAGCCAACGGCATCCGGCTGATATTCACGCATGGAGGCAAAGGCCTTGGCAAGCCTGGCAGGCCAGACTATCCCTACGACGCCGTCTCGCTCAACTACAGGCAAAAATCAGGGATATGGATAGCCCTGATACTGGCAGCCGTTGCGATGCTGTATGGAGCGTCAGTTCTCTTTGGAGGCGAATAGAAGAGGAAGAATGACAATGCTTCGTGAAAGCCAGATAATGAAGATACACTACATCACAGGGATTGCCGCGCTGTTTGTAGTGGCGGTGCACATCATGATGCGTCTGATAATGCCGTACAACATGAGCCTTGAATATGAAAACGTCATCGCAAACTACCACAACATCCCCTACGTAATACTGCTCGAATCGATACTGGTGCTAATCGCTATTCACGGCTTTAATGGCCTGCGCGTAATCCTGCTTGAACTGCGCCAAAGCAAGGCGTGGGAGGACGGCGTGACGATACTGACGATAGCGGCCATGATGGGCGTAATTGCGTATGGGACGCGCACCATCATTGTTGTAAACGGCATGGGGTTTGAGTAATAAAAATGACTGAACAGGTAATTGAAAAAATAGAGACGATGGATAAAAAGAGGGCAAGGGAAAAGCACGAAAAAGAGCATCCGAAGAGTTCTGTGACGCTCAAGATATACCGGGCGAACAGGCTCGCCGGCGAGCGCGCCCATTATGACTCTATAGAGGTGCCAGTCCAGCGTTGGACAACTGTGCTTGACGCGCTGCTGTATGCCAAGGAGTACAAGGACGCGAGCATTGGCATTCGATATTCGTGCAGGATGGCTTCGTGCGGCTCGTGCGGCATGAAGATAAACGGCGTACCACGCCTTGCTTGCTATACCAAAGTGTCTGAGCTTGAAGGAAGCACCATAACAGTCGAGCCGCTAGCCAATTTCCCGCACATCCGCGACCTTGTCACTGACTTTTCCCAGTTCTTTGCGCATCACCGCGACATGCAGCCGTACATCCAGAACGAACAGGCAGACATCAAGGACATGAACAAGCTGTCAGAGTTCATGCAAAGCCCCGAAGATCTTGACAAATTCCTGCAGTTCTCATACTGCATCAAGTGCGGCCTGTGCTATTCAGCGTGCCCCACTGTGGCGACTGACACCAAGTTCCCTGGCCCGCAGGCGCTTTCGCAGGCATACCGCTACTTTATCGACAACAGGGACACCGCCGGCAAGGAAAGGACAAAGATAGTGGACGACAGGCACGGCATATGGCGCTGCCACTTTGCTGGCTCGTGCAGCTCAGTCTGCCCCAAGGGAGTCGACCCTGCGCTTGGAATCCAGCTGTTGAGAGGTCACCTACTCGGGTTCACAAAGAACGAAAAGAAGAATGCAGAACTAAAGGAAAGGCTAAAAAGAGAAGAAGATTAGCCAGTCGATGGCTTGGACGGGTACTTGCTCTCGTTCACCTGCTTGTTTATGGCATCTGCCATAAAGTGGTTGCTCACGTTCACCTTTACGTCGTTGATGCCTGAGAGCTTGTAGATGTTGTCCCGGACGTCCTGAGCTATCTTGAAGCCAAAGACTGCGGGGCAGAAGGGGCTTGTCAGGTGCAGGTCTACTTTAACCTCGCCCGAATCGATGTCGACTTTGTCGACAAGCTCGAGCTCCATTATGGAGACTCCGATTTCAGGGTCAACTATTTTCGTCAGCTCGTCAAAGATCTTTTTACGGGTCTGCTGCAGCTGCTCTTCCTGACTCATATATGATAGTAGAATTTCAGCAGATACCATATTTAACTACTACTATCTGTATAGCGTGCGTTGTCAGGCAAGCTACGAAAACTTGAGCAGTTGTATATTATGCTACTGAAGAAAAATAAAAACATTCGTTTGCCCTGCCATTGCTATAAAATTAGTTGTCCAGTAGCGACAACCACCGCCGCCAATTCTGTCTTTCTAAGCTATATTTAAGATTGGACTTCACATTACCAGCCGATGATCAAGACTCAGACGCAGAGGCCGGCTGTCAAGTTGTGGCCGGACGCTCCAGAGGTTTAACGCTGGAAGAACCTTGTCAAATCTTATATCAAAAATTGACGCCGAGTAGATGATATAGATGAGGAAGATCGTAAATGCCAGACCCGACTTTGATCCCATGACCGAGGCAGAAGTTGACAGTTTCCTTGAAAGCAAGCTGAACGTCCAGCAGCTAGCTACCGTTGACGAAACGGGCGATCCCAACATTCAACCTTTCTCTCTCTCTGGTTCTACTACGACAAGGGCGACAAAAAAGCTCTACGTCACGACCGGGAAGACGACTAAGAAGGTTCAGAATATTCGTAACAAACCCACTGTGTACTTTTCGAGAATCCTCTAGTAAAAGGTGTCAAGAGCAAAGGAACGGCAAAACCATATTTGAACACTCTCGAAGAGTCGTGCCAATTGCGGAAAAGATATACTTGAAGTACCTAGGTACGCTAGATCACCCTGATGATGCCAAGATGCTCATAGAGTACGCAAGAAACGGCAACACCGTCCTGCTCGAGATCAGCCACAAGTTCTTTTCTGCTTGGGACAACACCGGCAACGCACAGTAGGTAGTAATCACTTGCGCTTTTGCATGTTTTTTAACCATTGCAGAAATGAAAGAAGAATTCTTGTGCGCGTTCGGAATGCTCCTTCCAGTGTGTGGGCGTGCTTAAAAGAAGCATAATAATAATTATTATTATTATATGTTGTTAAATCAGGCTTTTTCGTGCGTGTGTATTCTATGCTTTTTTGTTGCGTAGCATATAAAACCCGTTGTATGGTTATTGATTGCAGAAGAATGATTTATTCTCTATGTTAAAATACAGCCGCAAGAAGTACTAAATGGCATGTCGGCCAATATCCCCAAGTGGAAGGCTTCAGGAGACTGGTTTGATGTTTGCAAGTGCAGTATCCCTTGCCCGTGTGAATTTGCTCAAGCTCCAACTTATGGAGACTGCGAAGGTGTTTTGGCATATCATATCAGAAATGGGCACTACGGGGAAACTTCGCTCGATTGCTTGAATGCACTTGCACTGTCATATTTCAAAGGCAATATCTGGGCGGGCAATACAAAAGCAAGTATTGCGTTCTTTATTGACGAGCGAGCAAATCAGCAACAGCGACACGCTCTTCAGATGATTTTCACTGGTAAGGCTGGCGGTTTCATGGCAACATTTGCAAAGCTTATAGGAGATGACCGTGGGGTGAATTTTGCTCCAATCAAGTTTGAAGTAGCAGATGACCTTTCTTATTGGAGTGTAGAAATACCGGAAAAGGTGATTGCGAAGGCTGAAGCATTAACTGGACCTATGACTCCGCCTGGCAAACGGGTCCAAACTCTTAATCCTCCTGGAAGCGAAGTAGGACCAGGCGCAGTTGCGACATGGGGAAGAGCTGTGGCAGACGAAGTGAATGCCCCAGAAGTTCGCTACAAATGGAAGAGAAAGGGCAACTCGAGCAAGCACATTCCATTCGACTGGAGCGGCCCCTAAATACTTTCAGCATTATTATTATTATTCAGTAAAGAAAGAGAGAGTGAACTTGATTCCGTAAGCTACAAATATTATATAACTAAAGGAAGAAAATGTGTGCATTAGAGTATTCTTCGGACACTAGCTTGGCGATGAGTTCGCTTATCTGGCGCCTGCACTCTTGGGCCACAGGCTCTATCAGGTCCTTGGTGATGACATCTTTCTTTTTCCCCGAAAAGAATCCGAGCACTACCACAAACGGCATGCTGCCTGCTTCCTGCGAGCTGAGGTAGAGCAATTGCCTGCCGTCGTATGAAAGAAAGTTGCATCCTGATGGGTCGTCCGGGTATTCAATCAGG
>DAINRX010000020.1:0-9205 GCA_036741635.1 Nitrososphaera sp. | reverse complement strand
TGCTAGATGTACAGGTCCCGGCCAAAGGGCGATCTGGACGACGACGTGCTCCGCTTTCTCTCTTCGATGCAGCATGACCAGTCGATACTGTACTACGACATTGTCGGGAGCGAGGCCCACTCGATAATGCTCTACGAAATGGGCCACATCTCTCTTGCAGAGCTAAAGAAAATCCTGTTGGCGCTTGAGGAGGCAAGGAAAAGCCCGGCCAAGATAGAGACAGAAGGCTTTGAAGACATCCACGAGGCGCTTGAGGCGTTTGTCATAAAGAAGGCAGGAATGGATGCAGGGGGCAAGATGCACACTGCACGGTCGAGGAACGACCAAGTGGTTCTTGATGTCAGGATGAAGATTCGGGACGACATCAACGATATTTGCGCCGTGCTGGCCGACCTTGTAGAAGGCCTCGTCGGGCGGGCAAAAGAAGGCAATATCCCGATGCCGATGTACACACACCTCCAGCAGGGCCAGATAGGCACTTTTTCGCACTTTATGCTTTCGTACGCGTACGCGCTCATGCGCGACATGGAGCGGCTGTACGTGTCGTATGGCAGGATAAACCAGTCGCCACTGGGCGCGTGCGCCATAGGTGGCTCGAGCATCAGCATCGACAGGAAAAAGACGGCAGTCGCTCTAGGCTTTAACTCGGTGGTAAAGAATTCGATAGACGCCACGAGCTCGCGCGATGTGTTCCTAGAGTATGTTGCGACGCTTGCGGTACTGACTTCGACTCTCAGCAGGATGGTAGAGGACTTTATCATTTGGTCAACTACCGAGTTTGGTTACATCGAGATTGCAGACCGCTACAGCTCAACGTCAAGCGCGATGCCGCAAAAGAAAAATCCTGACCCATTAGAGCTGACACGCGCCAAGTCTGCGCTTGTAACCGGCAACCTGATTTCGATGCTGGGCATCGTCAAGGCTCTGCCATCAGGCTACAGCCGCGACTTGCAGGACATCAAGCCGCCGCTGCTCGACGCGTCTTTGACAGCGCTTGATACTATCAAGATAATGAGTGGCGTCGTCAGGTCATTGCAAATTAACAAGAAGAGGATGCACGAAGCTGCCGGGGCAAGCTATGCTATTGCGCTTGACATCGCCGAGCAGCTCGTCATGCAAAAGAAAATGCCATTTCGCACTGCGCACAAGATTGTAGGCGCGCTTGTTGACAAGGCTGCACGCAACAGCAACGCGCCGCTTGCAAAACTAGAGCTGGCAGACGTAGAGTCTGTCCTGAAGGCGCACAAGTCTGACGTCAAGGCAGACGAGCTGCTCAAGATAATCAAAGGAATGACACCGGAAAAGTCGCTTCAGGCGCGAAAATCTGCTGGCTCGCCCAGCCCTCAGGAGCAGGAAGAGATGATAAAGTCCCTGTCGCAAGGAGTCGAGAACTATAGGGTAGGCATCCAGAAGCGCACTAACTTGGTGCTCAGTTCGTTCGACAACCTAGCCAAAACCGTAGAGAAATACCTGCAATCGTGACTGTTATTGCTCTTTTTAAAGAGAATTGCGTCGAATTTCGTGGTTTTTGGCTGCCCATTTAGCGTTTGGAGCTTGAAAAACCGTTGAAATTCGCTGTTTTAGTTGCGATAACGTTTATATCGTGTCCGAAAAGTAGTTAAAGGACACAGCAAATGTCGCTAAAATCAGACGATCCGAACTATTATGCGCACCAGTACAACAACTGGAAGAGCGAAGGCGGCTCAAGCAGAAAGATAAGGATTCTCGATAGCACGCTAAGAGAGGGCGAGCAGCACCCCGGCGTCTCGTTCACGATCAAGCAGAGGATCCAGATAGCATGGATGCTCGACTCTTTTGGAGTTGACCAGATAGAGATCAGCCCCGTGGTGTCGCCTGACCACATGGAGGCTACGAAGACGATAATCAGGCAGGGGCTGTCGGCAGACATCGTGGCGCACACCCGCGCAATCAAGTCCGACGTTGATGTCGCCATCGACTGCGGCGCGACGTGGGTCGCCACCTACATGGGCATTTCCGATATCCATTTGTCTGCCAAGCTAAAGATATCGCGTGAAGAAGCTAAGGCAAGGGCGCTTGAAGTCGCGGATTACATCAAGGCCCACGGGCTAAAGTCGAGGTTTACGATGGAAGACGCAAGCAGGACAGAGCCGGCATTCCTGATCGAGATGTGCAAGGAGATGAACAGGCGCGGCATCGAAAGGATAAGCATCCCCGACACCGTCGGCATCATGCGGCCGCGCGGCATGTACAACCTAGTCAAGATGGTGCACGACAGCATCGACACTTCAAAGACATCGCTTGACGTGCACTGCCACAACGACGTTGGACTTGCACTGGCAAACGCTCTGGCAGGGTGCGAAGCTGGCGCCGACCAGATCCACACCACGATAGATGGGTTTGGCGAGCGCACTGGAATTCCATCATTAGCGGAAACCGCGGTGGCGCTCACGCTAATTTACAAGTCAAACAACGACCTGAGGCTTCACATGCTAAAGGACCTTTCAAAGACTATATCGGAATATATCAGCCTTCCGGTGCCTGAGTCAAAGCCGATTGTGGGCGACAGCGCGTACAAGCACAAGGCAGGGACGCACCTTGCGGCAATACTGCGCAACCCTGCGGCCTACGAGATAATCGAGCCAAAGGTTGTTGGCAACAGGCGCAAGATAGTATTTGGCGAGCTTGCAGGCAAGAACGGCGCCGCCTACCTGTTGTCGCTGCTTGGGCTTGAAACCGGCAGGCACGAAGCGGAGACGCTGGCCCGCGGCCTGAAGGACCTCCGCATGGGCGACATACTGGAATTGTACCTGGACGACAGGCTGGAGAGAAAGATACTTAACGACGCTGCAGTAAAGGTTAGTCCATCAACAAAGGAGTAAGAATGATGACATGATCAAGTGTCCAGAATGCGATGCAGAGATCAAGATACCTTCTGACTCTATAGAAGGCGAGATCGTGACGTGCCCAGACTGCGGCGCCAGTTACGAGCTTGTAAAATCTGCAGGCGGGTTTAACATAAAACCGGCTCAGGTCGTCGGCGAGGACTGGGGTCAGTGAGGCAGGACGGCGGGAATTCTCTCACCATCCTCTATGACAACATCAGATGGGAAGAGAAGGCTCTGTACGAGACTGCCAAGAAGAAGGGAATCGAAGTCGACAACGTCGACTGCAAGAACCTTGTACTCAATCTGAACGACAGGAATTCAAAGTACCGTGGGCAGGTCGTGCTCCAGCGCTGCGTCAGCTACTTCAAGAACGTCCATTCTACCGCAGGATTGGAAGGACTCGGCGCCCGTGTAATCAACCCGCTCAACGCGGCTATAATGTGCGGAAACAAGATGTATGCCCACATGCTGCTTGAAAAGGCAGGCGTAAGGACTCCAAAGGCGATTTCCGCGTTTTCTGAGGAAGCAGCGATTGCTGCGCTTGACGAGTTTGGCTACCCAGCTGTTATCAAGCCGACTGTCGGCAGCTGGGGAAGGCTCATCGCTCTCCTGCGCGACAGTGAAGCAGCAAGGGCAGTCATAGAGGACAGGGAGCACATGTTTCCCATCTACCGCATCTATTATTTTGAAGAGTTTGTCGAGCGCCCGCCCCGCGACATAAGGGCCATAGTGGTAGGCGACCGCGTGGTTGCTGCAATATACAGGTATTCTGGCGACAGCAGCTGGAAGACCAACATGGCGCTTGGCGGCCATGCGGAGGCGTGCCCAGTCACAAAGGAGCTGGAAGACATTTGCCTCAAGGCTACGCGAGCCCTCGGCGGCCAGATAGTTGGAGTCGACCTGATGGAGAGCAAGAGCGACGGCTTGATGGTTCACGAGGTCAACAATACCACTGAATTTAAAAATACCGTCCGGGTTACCGGAGTTGACATCCCCGGATTGATGGTAGATTACGCAACAACAGGGCAAGGAAAGTAAGCAAAATTGGTTTCGCCAAGTTACGCGGTAGAACTGCTAAGGAAGGCGCTGGAGCTTTACACACCATCGAGGTCAGAGGCTGCACTTGCCAACCTGATAAAAGACAAGTGCGTAAACGAGCTTGGCTTTGAGCAGGTCAGCATCGACAACGTGGGCAACATCATTGCAACGAAAGGGTCCGGCGAGCCCAGAATTTTGCTCTGCGGCCACATGGACACTGTGCCCGGCCAAGTTCCAGTAAGGATTGAGGACGGTCACATCTATGGCAGGGGCGCATCTGACGCCAAGGCGCCACTGATAGCGATGCTCTTGGCGGCATCTGAGTTTCCAAAGCAGAGCGGCAGCGTCATTTTTGCCGGTGTGGTGGATGAAGAGGGCAACGCAATAGGCGTCAAGCAGCTGGTGAAGAGCAAGCTTGGAGTCGACTATGCAGTCTTTGGCGAGCCCTCCGGCGTGGACAATATCACTGTTGCGTACAAGGGCAGGCTTGCAATACGGCTGACCTGCGACGTGGGCGACAGCGCTCATGCAAGCGCCCCCTGGCTTGCCAAGAACTCGATAGAAGAGATGTATGATTTCTGGAAGACCATCAAGAGCGAAATAGAAAGGGTGGGCACTGCCGAGAACAAGGCAAAATCGATCAGCTGCAGCCTGACTGAAATCATCGGCGGCTCGAGCCACAACGTCACGCCGCAAAAGTGCAAGATAACAATAGACATTAGGATCCCGACGATAACCACGTGCGACAGCGTGCTCCGCATGGTCGACACCGTCATCACAAAGGTCGCCTCAGAAAAGGGGATCAAGGCTACTTACAGGATAGAGGACAAGACTGAGCCATTTGAAGCCGACCATGCTTCGCCCCTTGTCAGGGCGCTCCTGCTTGCGGTGCTAGACGTGCGCGACAAGAGGCCGATGCTACTCCGCAAGACAGGCACCGGCGACATGAACGTGCTTGGGCATAGCTTCAAGATACCGGTCATCACCTATGGCCCCGGCGACCCGCACGCCTCGCACACAGCTGACGAGCGGGTGAACATTGACGAATACGTGGCAAGCATCGAGGTTTATGAGAGGGCTCTCTTCCACCTGTCGCGCCTGCACCATCTGAAAAAGCGCAAGATGTAGCGATATATATAGGCCGCCAGTGCTCTTTGCGTCATGCTTTGGTTTGTTGGCACAGGCATCAACGGATACCGCGGCTTGAGCCTTGCCGCCCTTGACGTCCTGAAAAAGTGTGACGTGGTCTATATCGAGCGCTTTACCAGCGCGCTACCCGGCAGCGACTTGCAGGGCTTGGGTTCGCTTCTTGGCAAGCAGGTCAAGCCGGTCCAGAGGTGGTTCGTAGAGGACGGTCGAGAGATTCTTGAATCTGCCAGATCAAAAGAAGTTGCGCTCATGACGTACGGCGACCCACTCATTGCCACGACTCATAGCGAGCTGAGGGCAAGGGCCGCCAGAAATTCGATCAGGACAGCTGTCCTGCATTCCGCTTCAGGCATTGCTTCTATCATTGGGGAAACTGGCCTGCACGTCTACAAGTTCGGCAGAATGGTCACCATGATGTCAGAACCCCAGTCGGCGATAAGCGTCTACAGCACGATATTTGAAAACCTGCTTGCAGGGAGCCACACCATCATTTTAACAGAGTACAGCTACGACGAAAGCAAGGAGGAGCCGTTCTTTCTCGACCCTGCCTCGGTGTTCAGGATGCTTGCAGAAGTTGAGCGCGACCAGAAGCACCAGATATTTTCTGACAACACGTTCGCTGTCGTTGCCTCACGTGTAGGCATGAGCGACCAGAGAATAGTTTCAGGCAAGGTCAAGTCGCTCATGCGAGCTGACTTTGGCTCGGGCCCGCACTCTGTGATAATTACGGGCGCCCTTCATTTCACCGAAGCCGAAGCCCTCGCCGCGCTGGCAGAAAGCCTTGACAAGCCAAGTGACAATTCGCAGGGCATCAAGAGGATTTCGACCCAGATGGTCGAGCGCTATACCCCAAAGGCCAAGCAGGCGGTACAGCAAATGCGCGACGTTATCAGACAGGAAAGCGACAATGCAGGAAAAAAAGGAATGTACGAAGTGCTGGACAATGCCGAATATTACATTGCAGACGCCGAGCGGTTCCTGCGGCAGGGCAAGTTCGAGCTTGCTGTGCTGAGCATCGGCTACGCAGAAGGCCTCGTTGACGCATTGCGGTTCCAAAAGGGCATAAACCCCTGGGAGCCTCGTAGTTGATGACATTATGTACATACATATATTGGAGACAGGCAAATGGACAGGCGTGTCCGGCGCTCATGAAGAAGGCTTTAAACTTCTGACCGAAGACAAAGTACAAGAGTTCAATAGCTGGAGGATGAGGAACCTGACTGTCAAGCTGGATTTTGCGGGCAGAAACTTTTCCGGCAAGAACATTTCTGGCGCGTACCTGAACGGGGTCATAGCCGACAAGGCAAATTTTGCGCACGCCAACCTGACAGGCGCGAACCTTGTGCAGGCCACCCTGAACGGCACCAGCTTTGAAGGTGCCGATTTGACAGAAGCGCTGTTGATGTACACTGAAATGAAAGATGCTCGCCTAGTCGGCGCGAACCTGACAAAGGCAAACCTGATGTGGGCAAACCTGCAGGGAGCAGACTTTACAGGCAGCAAGATGTTCCAGACCGTGATGGTCGAAGCCAATGCGCAGAACGCCAAAGTTACAGGCATCGACAAGGCAGGCGCCTACTTAAAGTACGCAATACTTGAAGGCACTGCATGGTTTGAGCAGACCGAAAAGCATTAAACTAACTAGACTATTGTCCAAACTCAGTTTGGATCAATCATTATATATCATCAATACTCAGACCAGTTCTAGCCGTGACTGGCAACAACTCAGTTTTCCTTCAACAGCTGCTGCTGATGTTTTCCAAAGATTTATTAATTATCAGAGAATCATTTTCTCTTGATATGGCACAGAATCCTCCACTTACGGGAGGAAAGGTATCGCGGCGTGACTTTCTCAAATTGATGGCAGCTGCTGGTACCGTCATGACATTTACGCCTTTTGTTGACTGGGGCAAGTTTCTGCCAAACCCGGCGGGCAACGTGTCTGAGAGGGCAAAAGTTGAGCTTCCAGACGGCAGCCAGGGAAACATCAACAATATCGATGTTAACAGCTCCGTTACTATTATCTACCCCAGGTCAGACGACCCTGTCCTGAACCAAGAGGCTTTCAGGACGTGGCAGCTCATACGCCTGCCAGCGGAACTTGGCGGCGACAGAAACGACGCTTCTGCTTTCAGGATATACAGCATGGTATGCCTTCACCTCTGGTGCCTGTGGAAGTACTTCCCGGAGGAGGGTCGAAAAAGAGGCGAATGTCCCTGCCATGGCAGCATGTACGACCCGTTGACAGGCAAGGCTTTCGCAGGTCCGGCTTCGCTTCAGGGCCCTCCTTCAAACGTGCTTCCAAAGCTGGATGTCGAAGTTGACAGCAGCGGCAACCTGTGGATACTTCCTCCCACTTGGAGTCCTAATGCAAATGGGATAGTTGGATATGGGCGTTTCCTTAACGTATGAGAATAGCTTTGTAAGGTTCGTCCGGTGGGTATACGCCGGAGTAGAGAGAACCATCTTCATGGGGATGAAGTTCACCTTCCCCGGAAGATTCGTCAGCCCCCTTGGCTTCCTTGGCATGCTGACTTTTGTGATTTTCATCATACTTGGCATCACAGGCGCGCTCTTGATGCTTTGGTACGAGCCGATACTTGACAGGGCGTGGGACAGCGTCAAGAACATCAACGACACCATCCCGTACGGGTTCCACATGCGCAACATCCACTACCACGCCTCCAACGCGATGGTCATGATGGCACTTCTCCATATGTACTATCAGTACTTCAGCGGCCGCTACAAGATCAGAAATGAGATCCTGTGGGTGACTGGCGTCATTCTCGGAGTGCTCACGATCCTTGAGGCCTTTACAGGCTACGACATTATTTTTAGCGAACGGGCCGAGCTTGCAATCTCTATTGCGGCGTCGCTTACCAACTCGATACCCATAATTGGGCCGCAGATGCGCGACGCGTTCTTTGGCTCAGGGTTCCACGATTTTGTACTGAGGTTCTACGCATTCCACGTCTTCCTGCTGCCGATAGCGATGCTTGGGCTCATGGTAGTCCACTTCCCAAGGTTCCTTGTGTTTGACGTACCGATGGTCATGGCAGTGACTGGCGCAATCATGCTAACAGGAGGAGTCTTCCCGGTAAGCATGGGATTGAAATTCGACCCCAACGTGCCTCCGGGCATCACAGTGCCAGAGTGGTACCTCACCGGCCTGTACGCGTTCTTGCGCACGATGTACGACAAGTTCGTGACAGGCGTCGCGTGGCCAGGGCTCTTCATATTTGCGCTGCTGATAGTGCCGTTTGTCGACAGGTACAAGAAATTCTCTTGGAAGGACCGGCCGATTATTACTGCGCTAGGCATCACCAGCCTTGCACAGATCATTGTCACCACGTACTGGGGATTCTACATCGACCCTGACAGGAACAAAGCGCTGCTTGACAGGCTCGTAATCGACCCAATATTCTTCTATCTGGTCATGGTATTGCTGGTGCCCCTGTCGTTTGGCTTTACGTACATGATGATCAAGCTGGCCAAGCACGCAGAGGCTAACGCCAAGCTGCAGCCCAAAAAGGCAGCAAAGAGCGCGATAAGCGTCTCGCAAAAGTGGATCTACGTCCTGTTTGTAGTGCTCCTTGCGTTCCAAGTTTATCTGAACATTGCAGCGTATTACGCGGTGCTCCAAGGCATGCAGAACTGGTCGCTCTTCATAGTAGGCATAATAATGCTGGTGTTTGCAGGCATGTTCCACCTCTACAGGTACGGAAGGTCGCTGGCAAAGGCGCCTCCGCCCAAGCCCACTCCGCCAGCGGTGGCAAGGCCGGCCCCGGCGGCTCCCAAGCCCGTGCCAGCGGCGCCGGCTGCAGAAAAGCCTCTTGCTGCACCGCCTACTGCAGCATCCAAGGTAGAAGGCTCTGAGCAGACCCCGCAGCTGCCTCAACAACAGAAATCGGCCGGAGGCGGCACGGCGGGCGCTGCAGGAAACAATCCACCCAACAGCAGCGGCGGCAGCAAGTCGGCTGCGATGCCAGATCATGTGGAGCAGCCGCCTACCACTACTACTACAACAACAACCACGAGCACGATTGATGACCGCGACTCCAAAGGTTCAAAGACGATTTGAGCTGATGATTGCAAACAAACAAGCTTTATATGTGAAAATATCGGCAGACAGGATCGAGGCTTATAATGGA
>DAINRX010000019.1:2255-16020 GCA_036741635.1 Nitrososphaera sp. | reverse complement strand
ACATGACGGCATATGACGAGATAAAGAAGTAAGTTGTGCATTGAAGCTATCAAGTCTGCAAAGGTGGCAAGCAACAATAATGATGGCGTCGGCAGCAATCAAAGCAGCAGGAGGAAACTCACAAGACCAAAGCGAAGCGGCCGAAAAAGCAATGAAAGGCAAGAAAAGAGAGCACAATTCGCAATAGATATAATATCTTTACATGGCAATGTAGGGCATGGTCAAGACCGCTTCATCACCTCAGGTTCTCAAGACGGGAAGCAAGGCTCCCGATTTTGCGTTGAAAGGCGTGGACGGTAAGGTGCACTCACTGCAGGAATTCAAGAGCAAGGCTACACTTGTCGTGTTCATCTGCAACCACTGCCCGTACGTCAAGGCAAGGATAGGCGACATTGTCGCGCTGCAGGGCAAGTTCAAGCCTTCTGAATTGCAGGTAATCGGAATAAACAGCAACGACCCCGATTATCAGGACGAAGGATTTGACAACATGGTCAAGTTCGCCAAGAACTACAGGCTGAACTTTCCCTACCTGATAGACGAAAGCCAGGATGTTGCAAGAGCGTATGGCGCAGTATGCACGCCAGACCCGTTCCTCTTTACAGACGGCAGGCTTGCGTTCCACGGCAAGATAAACGACGCGCTAGACCCGGAAGCGACTCCAAGAGTGCCGGTGATGGAGAACAACGTGCGCAAGATATTGAAGGGAGAAAAGATAGAGAAGGACTTTGATCCTTCCATCGGATGTTCCATCAAGTGGAAGAACTAGCCATACTGGTAGACTACTCCTTTTTCTCCCCTTGGGTGGCGCCACTCGGTTTCCTTGGCGCACGTCCCACACTCGATGCATGCCTCGTGCTGGAGCGTCACGTCGCCGCCCTCCATGCTGTAGCAGTTTGTTGGGCAGAGCGTGACCATCTTTTTCATGAACTCTGATTTTGGATTCAGAACGTTGATGTGTGACACCCTATCGTCGTCGTATTTCAGCCGGGCAACGCGCTCTGCAAGCGTCGGTATCGACGGTTCGTACGTTACGGTGATTGGCCGGCCCATCTTTTCTGCAAGCTCGATTGGCACCTGAACGTACGTGTCCTCAGATTCCACGAGCGGTAGCAGCCTATCGTAGCCGAGGATGTTGGCAAAGCCAACCGCAAGCCCCCTTAGCGTGCCGCTTGACATCAGCTTGAAGACCATACCGTAGCGCTGACCGATGATGTCCTTTGGCACATCCTTTGCTGCATCAAGGAATAGCTTCAGGTAGTCCTTGTCTATTTCCTTCATATCCCGCGTGTAGGGACTCTCTTCCACGAGCTGGCTGTAGTACTCGCCCATGTACTGCGGCGAACAGTTGTTCCTGTCGATTGCGCGGGCAACTGCGTTTGCAGCTCTGACACCGTCGTCGATTCCTACGTTCAGGCCCTCGATCCTCGGCCCGATAAACACGCCCCTGCCGGCCGCATCTCCCACAAACAGCACGTTGTTATGGTACGGCTTTTTCATCATGCAGCGCTTGCCGTCAGGCACCAGCTTCGCAGAATACTCCAGCTCGACATAGTCGGTGACAAACTTGGTGCTGTACTTGTTCTCCAGATCGCCCCTGACAGACTCGAGTCTTGCCCTGATCTCGTCTTCTGACTTGTATTTTCCATCGTCGATCAGCTTCTGCCTCGCAGCCGGAGAATAGTAGGCGTCGCGAAGCTCGTTCCACGTCTTTATCAGCTTGCTTACCGCAAACCGCGCTCTCAGCTGCTCCTCCTTTGGCAGGTTCCTGTCTATCTCTCCCTTGACAGCAACCTCGTCTTTGATTAATTCGGTGACCATTGGGTTCTTTAGCAGGGCGTTTACCAGCCGGTGAGGCTCTGCCGGCCGGCTCATGAGTGAATCATAGTGATACACTGCGCCAACTGAGAGCGTTTCGCAGTTTGTATAGAGGAATCCGCCGCCGATATGGTTGAGTGTGATGTCGCCAGCAAAGAGGTGGGCCACTCCTTCTTCAGGCCCTATGCCAAACCTCTCCTCGATTATCTCCTCTGGCAGCTTGACGATCACCTTGACGCCCTGGTATAATTGCTCTGGCGTGAACTTGCGCCTTGCGCCAGTCATCTCGGCAACTTCAGAGTTGACGCCATCTGCCGCAATCACCGCCTTGACTTCAAACGGCTCCAGCTCGTCTGTTTCAACTATTGTTTTGTTGTCACCCTCCTGCCAACTAATCGAGCGCACGTGGACGCCTGACACGATGCCTCCTCCATGCCGCTCGGCTGCTTCGCCTGCCTGCTTGGCAAACCACGAGTTGAGCCTGCTCAATAGCACAGAGTAGCCAAAGTTCGCCTGGTACTCGTGCGCTGCAGTCAAGTCCATCGTAAAGATCTTGTTCCGTGAAGTAGAGTGGAGCATGTATTTTGTTATCTTGCGCTCGACCGGCAAGTCTGTCAGGAACGCCGGGCCATAAACGTCCTCGACATTATGCGCCCTGCCGTGCTTGGGCTTTTTCGAATACAGGATGCCGCCAGAGACGTTCTTGGTGCCGGCCTGCCTGCCCGCTTCAATCAGTATCGCCTGCTTGCCCAGGTTTGACAGCTGCCTGAGCGCTGCAAGACCTGCAGAGCCTCCGCCGATTATTACAACGTCGTAGCTTTCCATTTTTTATTTCCTCACCTCTATAGCAGGCTTTTGCTTTCTCAGTTCCTCAAGCAAAAGCGGGATGACGTCTTCCATCCTTCCCTTGATAAAGATGTCGCACTCGTCCTTTATCGGCGACTCATCGTCGGGGTTGATGACCACTACAAAGCCGGATTCTTTCATGCCGGCGATGTGCTGCATCGCGCCACTTATCCCTGCTGCGACATAGAGCAGGGGCGCAACCTTGCGGCCGCTCGTGCCGATTACTCTGTCAGGGATCATGTATGTTGAACTAATGCCTTCGCTGACGGGAAATGGCTTTTTCGATATCGGCAATGACACACCCACTTCGGCTTCAAGTTGCTTTGCAAGCTCGGCCACCAGCTTGATGTTCTGCTCTGGCGCGTCCTTGATGCCCCTCCCAAAGCTCACAACGGCCTTGTGGCTGTCAAAGTCGACTGCGCTTTTCACTATCTTCCTGTCAAGTATTCTCACTTTCAAGTCGCACTCGTCAAACGTGGGCGCATAGTCCACTATTGCGCCGCGCCTGGTCTCGTCGCGCTCGATTGGCGTAAACACCCCAGGGATAATGCTGCACGCCTGCGGGTGGTACTCGCGCGCAATGGCAGGGTTGCGGTTGTCAAGGCACAGGATGGTGGTCCAGAGAAATCCTGAGAAATCAGGGCGGTACATCTCGAGTGTTTTTTCGTACATCATCGGCTGGCCCTTTGTCTTGTGCTCATGCTTTATCACCAAGTCTTCTATGACAAGCTTGTTGATGTCTGATGCAAGGCCAGATTCAAGCTCTGCAAGCACCGTCGAAGAAAGGTGCCTGCCAATGCTGTCTGCAGCAAAGAACATGTAGCGCGGCTTGACAAAGCTGGAGGCGTCAGATGCAAATTTGCTCGCCAGCTCTTTGCTTGCTGCTATCTTGCTTATCACCTTGGTGTCAACAAGATTTCGAGTATAGCGCAGCTCCGGGCTGTCTGCATAAATGACGGCGTCAGCGCCATAAAATATCAGCTCCTCGCACAGCTTGCGCACATCGTGACCAAGCACTACTGCGACGACCTTTTCGTCTGCAGAATATTTCTTGTTAAAGCCGTCCATGAGCCGACGCGCCTCGCCCAGCATCTCGAGGCTGACTGGCACCGGCTTGCCGTCCTCGTGCTCGATTACAACGTAAACATGCTGGTACTTGTCGCTGCCGCTCATCTTATGACCATGCCTCCAAGCACTTCGTACATCTTTGCCGCGACCCTCCTCAATTGCTCGCGGCTCGATCCGTCGACGACTTCTGCCTTGCGGCTGGCCTTTGCCTTTGGAATTTTTTCAACCTTGTAGACGATGGTCGGCGACCCGGGCAATCCCACTAGTTTTGGGTCGACGCCCAGTTGCTGCGCGTTGAACACTTTTAGGTATTGCTTGTAGTTCTGCGAGCGCGTTTTTGCCTCCTCCCGATATTTGTCAAATGCAAGCCTCTGCGACACGGTGCTAAACGACGCCTTGTACGACGGGTCAATGGCGATGAACACCGGCAGTGGTGCCTCCACCTCCTCAATGACATCATAAAAGCCCTGGAGCGAGATCAGGCGCTTTGCCCTCACTACTCTGTTCTCGATGTCGACGTCGTAGTCTATGACATTGCCAAGGAACGTAAAGCCGAGCTTCCACGCAGTCTGGGGTCCTGTTTGGCCGGTTTCACCATCCGATGCACGGTGTCCAGAAAACACGATGTCCATCTTGCCGCCTTCCGCTTTCAGGACGCCAGTCTTGAGCACTTCGGCAGTGGCGAGCGTGTCGGCGCCGGCAAAAATCCTGTCGCTGTATAAATGAAGCTCGTCGGCGTCGCACAAGAGTTGCGCCTGCGCCAGCGCGCTGTCCGCAATGGGTGGGCCCATAGTTCCCACCATGATGCGGGCGCCATACCTCACCTTTGCATAGAACGCGGCGCTTGACGCTATGGCGCTATGCGGCCCAAGGATGCTCTTTGTCTCGGCTCTATTAAGAGTGCCGTCGGCGTTGTAGCTGACGTTGCCTTCTGAGAAATCGGGCTCTAATTTGACAATAACCGCAACGTTCAGGTTTGTTCCCATATATCCCCTTTTACCTCCATTTACTACCTTTAAATGGTTTATGAAGAAAAGTTATGCGGCAATGGCCTTTAGAGGTATCGCCCGCAACTCTTCATACGCCGTCCTCATGCGGCTGTAGAACTCGGGCATCTTGGGAGGGAGCATGGTATAGGCAATGTAAAAGTCCTCGGCTTCCCTCGTGTAGCGCCTTATCTTGTCGTGCCCCGGCACGCGCCTGATGAAAGCCATGTTGTTGAGCCTATCGGCAAGCTTTATCACCTTGATGTCATACTCGGCGTCGCGCAGGATGTCGCAGTACTCCTGAAAGCGCGCCAGCTGGCGATCGATGTCGCTAGAGCCGGGATAGTTTTCAAGGGGCTTTATCTTCAGCTCGGTGGCGACGTCGCGTATCCTGCTGCCGAACCTGTAGGCGATGTACGCTTCAAAGCCGTACGACTTTGACTCGTGCAGATTCAGGATGCGGTCGTCGTCTTCCATCACGTCGTGCAGGATTGCGGCCGCAATTTCGACGCTTGTGATGTTGCGGTTTGCTGACCTGTAATGCCTTACAACGTCCATCGTAACTGGCCAAGTATGTGTTTCGAGAAATGGAGAGGTGCCGTCTTCCCTCATAAGACCTGAATGAACTTCCTCGGCGACTTCGACTGCGCTTTCAATGTAATTGTCGACGCGCACGCCGGCTTTGCCTTGCAGAAAATCCAAGAACTCCTGCTTGGTTACTTGCGGAATATCGAGCTTTTCCATGTCTTTATAGCGCAAGGGTGGAACAAAAGATTTGCTGTCTAGGCCACTTTGGTTTCTCGGTATTTCTTCTGTCTGATTTCGGCTCGCCTTGTCCGCATGCGGCGGTATCCGCGCCTGCGCCTCTGCAATATCTGCGCAAGAAGGATCAAGGCTCCAAGTGCAAACAACGACGATATCACTCCACCTGCAATGCTACCTACTGCGAAACTGTAGGCAGCCAGTGCGATCATAGCTATGACAAACAGAGCCAGAACAAGCACGACATACCTGCCTATTGCAAGGGCGATGTCTATCATGCGTATAGTCCTGTCAAGGCCTGCTGCAGTCTCTTCTGACATCTATCATCATATTGCACGGCAAAGCTCTTAACGGTAACGGCGACATTGCTAACCAATATCTAGTTTGTTTGCTACACTTACTTTGCAATGTCCGATTATACCGGCTATTCATTCAAGTGCAGGCATTGCGGCATGCAGTTTACCACGAAGGAAGAGGCAGACAACCATTACGAAGAAACTCACAGAAGGAAAGAGCGGACGCGGTAGCCTGAGGGGCATTATCCATATATGCGCGTTTTGAAAATGTGTTCTGCTTGCTTACCAGCTCTAGAAGCTTTACTCTGGCAAAGGATGCCTTTCCGCCCAGCGGAGACCAGCCTGAAGCAATCGAGCAGCTTGTCAAAGGGGTGCACAAACGTGGTCGGCAGACCCTCCTTGGTGTGACTGGCAGTGGCAAGACGTTCACCATCGCAAACGTCATCGCAAGGACGAACAAGAATACGCTTGTGATCTCGCACAACAAGACGCTTGCGGCGCAATTGTATGCCGAGTTCAAGGAATTCTTTCCTGAAAATAACGTCGGCTATTTCGTCAGTTTCTACGATTACTACCAGCCGGAAAGCTACCTGCCGCAGACCGACACTTACATTGAAAAGGACACGGAAGTGAATGAAAAGATAGAGAAAATGAGGCTCGAGGCAACTGCAATGCTAATGTCCGGTGAGCCCACGATTATTGTGTCGACAGTGTCGTGCATCTACTCTCTTGGATCTCCCAAAGAGTGGGAGGAGAGCGCAATCCCGGTAACAAGGGGCATGACGATTGACCGCAAGGTGCTTATACACAATTTCATTGAAGCGCGCTATGAGCGAAACGACCTGTCGCTAGTTCCGGGCAACTTTCGGGTCAAGGGCGATACCATCGACATCATACCCGGCTACTCTGACGACATTATCCGCATTTCCATGTTTGGCGACGAAATAGAGCGGATAAGCATCCATGACCACGTCACCATGAAGAAAATACGCGACGTCAATGCAGTCAAGATATTTCCCGCCAAGCACTACATCACCGACGACGACTCGAGGAACAGCGCCGTTGAGTCGATAAAGCGCGAGCTGGCAAACTGGCTCCCGACCCTCCCGTCAGAGCTTGAAAAGCAGAGGCTCGCCCAGCGCACGAAATACGACCTAGAAATGATAGAGGAGCTTGGCTACTGCTCAGGCATTGAAAACTATTCCCGCCATTTGGACGGCAGGGCTCCGGGCCAGCCGCCTTACTGTCTGCTTGACTTTTTCGGTGACGACTTTTTGCTCGTCATTGACGAGTCCCATGTAACATTGCCGCAGTTGCACGGCATGTACAACGGCGACCATACCCGCAAAAAGATGCTAGTCGACTATGGGTTCCGCCTGCCAAGCGCCTACGACAACCGCCCTCTAAAATTTGAAGAGTTCGAGAAATACCTCAGGAATGTCATCTTTGTGTCTGCGACGCCGGGGCCGTACGAGCTCAAGTCAAGCTGGCAGGTCGCCGAGCAGCTTGTGAGGCCCACTGGGCTGGTAGACCCCAAGGTCGAAATTAGGCCGAGTAAGAACCAGATGGAGGACTTGATAAAAGAGATAAAAGCTAGAGCAAAACACAGCCAGCGCACACTCGTAACAACGCTGACAAAGAGAATGGCGGAAGATCTGGCAGAGTTTCTGGCCAAGAGTGAGGTGCGAGTGCGCTATTTGCATTCTGAAATTGAAGGCCTAGAGCGTACAGAACTGATAAGGCAGCTGCGCCTCGGCGAATTTGACGCGCTGGTAGGCATCAACCTGCTGAGGGAGGGCCTTGACATTCCTGAGGTCTCGCTTGTCGCCATCCTTGACGCAGACAAGGAAGGATTTTTGCGCAACACCACGAGCCTCATTCAGACTTTTGGCCGCGCTGCCCGCAACCTTGATGGTGCTGTGGTACTGTATTCCGACCATGTTACAGAGTCGATGAAGCAGGCTATTGAGGAAACAGAGCGCAGGCGCAAAAAGCAGCTGGAATTCAACAAGAAGTACAGGATAACGCCCAAAACGATTGTCAAGCCGATACCAGATAGCATCAAGGAGATTGCCGACGCAGCGGTCGAGACCAAGTCGATGACAAGGCAGGACTTGGTCAAGCTGGCAGTCGAAACAGAAGATACCATGAAGAGGTTTGCAGAAGAACTGGAATTTGAAAAGGCGATAATGTTCCGTGAAAAGCTTGCCAAGATAAGGAAGGCCCTTGGCGAGCCGGCCTATTCGGAGGTGTCATAATAATGCATGACAAGATAATCATCCGCGGCGCGCGCCAGCACAACCTGAAGAACGTCAGCGTCGAGATCCCAAAGAACAAGCTCGTTGTCATCACTGGATTGTCAGGCTCTGGCAAGTCGACCCTTGCATTTGACACGATATACGCGGAAGGACAGAGGCGCTATGTCGAGTCGCTGTCTGCTTATGCAAGGCAGTTTCTGGAGCTGATGGATAAACCAGATGTCGACTCGATAGACGGGCTGTCGCCGGCAATATCAATACAGCAAAAGACGACGAGCAAGAATCCGCGCTCAACTGTAGGCACAGTTACAGAAATTTACGATTACCTCAGACTGCTGTTTGCAAGGATTGGCATCCCGCACTGCCCCAAGTGCGACAGGAAAATTGCAAGCCAGTCAGTCGATTCCATTACCGAGTCAGTGATGAAGACAGCAGAGGGCAAGAGCGTCATGATACTGGGCCCAGTCATTCAAGCAAAGAAAGGCACATATGAAAAATTGTTTGACCAGATCAAGCAGGACGGCTTTTCCAGAATAAGGCTGGATGGCGAGATGATAAGGCTTGACGAGGAAGACGAAAAACCGCAGTACCCGAGGCTTGACAAGCAGAAAAAGCACACAATCGAAGTCATCGTCGACAGGCTCAGGCCGTCGGCAGAAGAAAAGAGCCGGCTCTTTGACTCGATACAGTCCGCGCTAAAAGTGGGCAACGGTGTGGTAGTTGTTTCAATTGACGGCAAAGACACAATGTATTCGCAGAGAAATGCCTGCCCACGCTGCGGTATATCGCTTGGCGACCTTGAGCCCCGCACGTTCTCGTTCAACTCGCCCTTTGGCGCCTGCGGCGAGTGCAACGGCCTTGGCATCAAGATCGAGTTTGATCCGGATTTGATAATTCCTGATAAATCAAAGAGCATCCTTGGTGGCGCTATCAAGCCGTGGACAGGTCACTTTGCAACTTTTCGCTCGGCGATGCTGCGCGACGTCGGCAAAAAGTTCGGCTTTGACCTTGCAACCCCAATTGCCAAAATGAAGCTGGAGCAGGTGAAGGTCATTCTGTACGGCACCGACGAGGACATCCACTACAAGTACGAGTCGCGCTATTCTGACAGCAGGTGGGAGTACCGCGGTGCGTTTGAAGGTGTGATACCCAATCTTGAAAGGATTTACAAAGAGACAGAATCTGAGTCAAAGAGGGAGGATCTGATGCAGTTCATGCGGGAGCGTCCGTGCGAGCGGTGCGACGGTAGGCGCCTGCGCGACGAGGCGCTCGCAGTCAGGGTGGGCGGCAGGTCGATAATGGACGTTTGCGATCTTTCGATTGACGAGTGCTACACGTTCTTCCAGACGCTTGCCCTCACAGAGACCGAGCGCTACATCGCAAGGACGATACTCAAGGAAATAGTATCGAGGCTCGAATTCCTGCGAAACGTCGGGCTGAACTACCTGACGCTCAACAGGATGACTGCCACGCTTTCCGGCGGCGAGTCGCAGAGAATAAGGCTTGCGACCCAGATAGGGTCGAACCTGACAGGCGTGCTCTATGTCCTTGACGAGCCGACCATTGGACTCCACCAGCGGGACAACGCAAGGCTGATAGACACTTTGAAAAAGCTCCGCGACCTTGACAACACGCTCATAGTGGTCGAGCATGACGAGGAAGTGATACGCAGCTCGGACTGGGTTATTGATATTGGCCTGGGCGCCGGCGTTCACGGAGGCGAAATTGTTGCAAGCGGCAGGCTGGACGATATAATGAAGAACCCCAATTCGGTAACAGGGGCTTTTCTGAGAGGAGATCAGGTTGTGTTCCACTTTAGCCAGAGGAGAAAGCCTGCCGGCGGCTGGCTGACGGTGCATGGCGCAAAGGAGAACAACCTGAAATCGATCGATGCACGCTTTCCGCTTGGCTGCATGACTGTAGTCACCGGCGTCTCAGGCTCGGGCAAGTCAACGCTGGTAAATGACATACTATTCAAAGCCCTTGCAGAGCACTTGTATGGCGCAAAGGACAAGCCAGGCAGACACGACAGGCTGTCAGGGCTTGACCAGATAGACAAGGTGATAGGCATCGACCAGTCGCCAATTGGCAGGACTCCAAGGTCAAACGCCGCCACTTATGTTAACGCGTTTACGCCGATAAGAGAGCTGTTTGCCAAGACGCCGCAGGCAAAGGAGATGGGCTACAGGGCGGGCAGGTTCTCGTTCAACGTCTCTGAAGGGCGGTGTGAGGCGTGCGAGGGCGGAGGTGTCAAAAAGATAGAGATGCAGTTCCTGCCAGACGTCTACGTCACGTGCGACGAGTGCAAGGGCCGGCGCTACAACTCCGAGACGCTTGCAATCAAGTACAAGAACAAGACGATTTCTGACGTGCTAGACATGACCATAGAGGAAGCATTAGATTTCTTCTCCAACATCCCGGCCATTACGAAAAAGCTCCAGACGCTCAACGACGTGGGGCTTGGGTACCTGAGGCTCGGACAGCCGGCGACCACGATGTCGGGCGGCGAAGCCCAAAGGATCAAGCTGGCAGCTGAACTATCAAGGCGCGACACCGGGAGGACTGTCTACATACTGGACGAGCCTACCACTGGTCTCCACTTTGCAGATGTCAGCAAATTGCTAAACGTCCTGAAGAGATTGGTTGACCTTGGCAACACCGTCATTGTAATAGAGCACAACCTCGACGTCATTGCTTCGGCGGACTGGATAGTCGACTTAGGGCCGGAAGGAGGCGAGGCAGGCGGCTGCGTTGTCATCGCAGGTACGCCCGAGCAGGTGAGCGAGAATGAGAGCAGCTACACCGGCAAGTACCTAAAGCCCAAGCTGGCAGTTGACCAGAAGGTGTTACGCAGGAGCACTATGAAGTGATAACTGCGACAACCCTCAGAGAAAAGCGGATACCGGACGAGCCTGGAGTATACCTCATGAAGGACGGCGACGGCAAGATAATCTACATCGGCAAGGCCAAGAGCCTGCGCAGGCGCGTCACTTCTTATTTTACAAAGCATGACCCGTACGTGGAATGGAAGACGGGCAAGCTAGTAAGCAAGATAGAAGACATTGAATTTGTCGTCACGGACAACGAGATCGAGGCGTTCCTGCTCGAGTCAAACCTGATCAAGCGCTACCGGCCTGTCTTTAACATCGAGCTTAAGGACCAGCAGCGCTACACTTACTTGAAGATTACTGACGAGCCCTTCCCGCGACTTTTGGTTGCAAGACGCAACAGGAACGGTGAGTTCATCGGCCCAAAGGGCAAAGTCTATGGCCCCTTTGTGCGCGGCAGCTCCAAGTACCTGACAGTAGGGTTACTTAGAAAGCTGTTCAAGATCAGGGTGTGCAACAGGCTGCCCAAGGTACCATGCCTCCAGTATTTCATAAAGAACTGCGACGCGCCGTGCATCAACAATGTGACCAGGGGGCAATACATGATTGGCGTGGCATCTCTTCAGGACATACTTGAGGGCAAGGGCAGCATCGATAAGTTTGCCGACGAGATGCAGGTCGAGATGAAGCGCGCGTCCAACCTTGGCGATTACGAGCGGGCCAAGGAGATCCGCGACACGCTGTACAGGCTAAACAACCTGCGCATCAGGCAAAAGATGGAAAAGGCCGTCAATAAGAACCCTGACGAGGAATACGTCGGCATACTGAAGGATGCACCAAAAGGCGTGGCGCACGTGATGGCACTCCGCCGGACGCGGGGCGTCATCAGCGACAGGAAAAAGTTCGAGTTCGACCTTGTAGGCGACAATTCGCTCTCGTCATTCCTCTTGCAGTACTACACCTCCGTGCCCGTGATCCCGAGGTTCGTCTATGTGAACGAAGAGGTTGAAGACAGGAAGGTGCTGGAAATGTCACTTGAAAAAATCGCTGGCCACAGAGTGAGCATCTTTAACGCCAGCAGGATTGCAGTAGCTGCAAAGGAAAAGCGCCAGCTAATGGACCTGATTGCCCGCAACCTTGCCATGTATGTCGAGCGCGGATACGACCCGGCGGTGGTGGAGTTAAAGAATGCACTGGGCTTGGCTGCGGTGCCCGAAGTTGTTGACTGCTTTGACGTTTCAAATCTAGGAACATCAATTGCCGTCGGATCGTGCGTCCGGTTCGTCAGCGGCAAGCCAAGCAAAAGCGGCTACAGAAAATTCAGGGTAAGGACAGTTTCAGGGCAGAACGACTTTGCAATGATAGGCGAGCTTGTGCATAGGCGCTACTCGTCTACCGACGGAAAATTGCCTGACCTAATAGTGATTGACGGGGGGCGCGGCCAGCTTGCCGCAGCAACAGCGTCATTGCGCAGCCTTGGAATGACCGATATCCCATGCGTCAGCCTTGCAAAGGAAAATGAGGAGATTTACCGCCCTGGATCGCCGGCTCCGCTTCTGCTGCCAAAGAGCAGCGCGGGCTTGAAGATGCTCCAGCATGCAAGAGACGAGGCTCACAGGTTCGGCCTTGCATATAACGTCAACCTGCGCAAGCTGAAATGATTATTCCACTTTTACGCTTTCGCGGCGCTGGGCCCTGTTGATCTCCTGCTCGGTCAGCTCGATGTACTTTGCCAGCGCGGTGTCGGCAGACTGGACGGTTATTTGCGCCATCCGTGCAAACGAAACTGCCGTCGTCAGTGCTATTTCAAAGCCTGCCCTGCCTATGGCAAATGGCGCGGTGAAAATCATCTCAGGACCGAAAGGGCTGGTGCTACCCCTAGTTTTTTCACTCATGGGGTACAGTATCGGCGTTCATGGTCTTAAACTTTAGTGGACGCTGTTCAGCACCCGCTCGTCGTACCTGCTCTTCTTGACAAGCCTTGACATTTCGACGGCACCGTTGACAGTTCGCATGATGTCGCGCCTGAATGCCTCGGAATTCATTTCTGCTTCATGATTGTTCTCTGTGTCCTCGGCGTACCAGCCCCGGCTCCACCCGACAAACGGAAACTTGCCAAACACACACCCAAGCTGGGACCAGAATGACAAGAGTTCGCCGGCGACATGTTGGACGTTGTCCTGCCCGCCCGTTATGATAAACGCGGCAACCTTATCGCGTATCAAATAGTTATCGTGAGTCACTATCTGGTTCTGGACGCAGTTCATGCGCTGCACCATCTGGTAATAGAGCGAGCTGGCACTTCCCCACCTAATAGGCGTCGCCACGATTACGACATCGGCCCATATTATGATTCTGTCGTAAATTTCGGTCATCTGGTCCTTTTCGTCCATCTCCGATATCGAGCAGGGAAATATGCACGCCTCAGCATCCTTGGAGTAATAACCCTCGCAGTGGCGAAAGTTGAGGTCGCGCAGCTTTATCATGACAGTCTCGGCGCCAAGCTTGTCCTTTGCATAGTCGAGCGCGAACTGAAGCGCCGCCTCTGACGTGCTCTTGCGCGGAGCCATCTTGTCGGTGTTGGTGGTCGATATGCCAAGCACCCGCACCTTTGTGTCAACGGGCAGCGGCTGCGAGCCGGACATGTTTGCAAGGTGCTGCTTGACTGCATTGTCAAGCTCCTGGTAGGCCTTGTGCGGCCTGGAATTTCTCTTGCCCACGCTTGATGGGACCACGCTGACGTACACCTTGCTTTCCAACACCTGCACCGGGTACGAGCTGACGCTGTCGCCGCCTTCGTGGGGAGATTTGCCGTCAATAACAGAGTACTTCCAACCATGCCACGGGCAGGTTACGATGTTGCCGTTAAGGAAGCCCTTGCCAAGCGGCCCACCCTGGTGCACGCA
>DAINRX010000019.1:0-2155 GCA_036741635.1 Nitrososphaera sp. | reverse complement strand
TTACGATGTTGCCGTTAAGGAAGCCCTTGCCAAGCGGCCCACCCTGGTGCACGCACACGTTTGATATTGCATAAAACCTGCCGTCGATGTTGAAAACCGCCACGTCTACCGGCCTGCCGTCGTCGTCGCTTATCGAAAACTCCCTTGACTGCCCTTCTGGCACTTGGTCAGTCCTGCAGACATAGCGAAAGTCATCATCATCTTGCGACATTTCTACTCATACCACATGTATATCCTCCTGCTGGCGGGGAGGCTATTAGCAGCCAGTTCCGTGTTTGGCCTCTCCTCCCCGCCGAAATAGCGACCTTCGGTGAACGGAACAGAAACCCGGGTCGCCGTTTCGCAGGGGATGGAGCTAGCATGTACTTGCTAGGTAAAAGGCATTGCAGAACCTTCTTCTATAGCGCAAAATAAAATTAAAAAGTATCCAGCCCATTATAATGTAATACTGTAAAAAATGTGAGGGTATATGGTAAAGAATGATAGTGGGGATGATGGCTATTCCGTTCACTTCGGGCGCTATGCTACCAAGCTGGAACAGCACCTGAGAAAAAACGGCATCTCCTGCCATGACGCTGACATCATTATCGAGGAAAGCTCTGTGATTTACTTTGAAAAGCTGCATTCGCCCGAAAGCAAGTTCTTTTTCAAGATGGTCAGGAGGCATGACCCAGCGCAGCTATTCGTGGAATCGGCGTGCAGGGCCATCGAAAGGCATCTGCCGGAGGCAAAGGGCACGTTTGGGTCGCAGGGCGAAATAGCAAGGTGCATCCGGTGACCCAAGGAAAATAATAATACCTCTCAGATCCCTACTGAGCGTAATTGATAATCGGGGTTCCAAGGGAGATAAAGGATCACGAGAACAGGGTGGCGCTGACGCCCCGATCAGTCTCGTCGCTTGTCACGTCAGGCGGCAAGGTGCTTGTAGAGACTCTAGCCGGCGCCAAGAGCGGCTTTTCAGATGACGAGTACAGTGCCGCCGGCGCAACGGTGGTCGGCTCGGCGGCAGAGCTGTATTCAGGCTCTGACCTAGTCGTCAAGGTGAAGGAAATCCAAGTTGGCAAGGGCGAGCACGAGCACATAAAGTCCCAACACACCGTATTTGGCTTTAACCACTTTGAGTCAAGCCGCCAGCTGACCGAGATGGCCGTAAAATCGCGTGCCACCTTCATATCGTTTGAAAAGGTGGTTGACCATAGCGGCCAGGCGCCCCTCCTGATGCCGATGAGCAGGATCGCTGGCACCGTCGCAGGGATATGGGCTGGATTTTTCCACAACTATGCCTTCAAGCACGACAAGTCGATAAGACTCAAGGCAGGCTCGGATCAGGTCAAGTCAAAGTTCATCGAGGAGTTTGAGCGCCTAGTCAACGCCAACATTGACCCCGAGCTCCGGCAGATGCTGTCGCTCCGGGACAGGATGGTGATAGTATTTGGCGGTGGGAGCGTGGGTGAGATGGCCGCAAGAGTGTGCGCCGCTCTTGGCGCTAGGATGATAATCGTCGAAAAGCGAGAAGCGCGGAGGAAGTATTTGCAGAAGATCAACCTCCCTCGGTGCTCGATCACGGGAAATGCAGACCGCAACATCCTGCGCCGCGCGCACGTCATAATTGGCGCAACGTACGACAGGGAAAAGACTGACAGAGTGGTAGACCAAAAGATGCTGAAAGAGATCTCGGAGATGCGCAAAAAGATCGTAATCGATGTGTCGGTCGACCAGGGCGGCAATTTCCCGTACCTTGACTCGTCAGGCAGGTATTCGCCGGCTTGTACCGGCAGCATCTTGAGCCCGGCGCTGCTCGACTACTTTGGCAACACCTTCATCCGCGTCCCGAATATACCATCAATAGTCCCGAGGTACGCTTCTTCCGCACTGTCGTCTATAATAACTGAATACGTAAAAGACATCGCAGGCAGCGTCGAACGACCCGAACTTACCCGGGCAGTGAGCATCAGAAATGGCAGGATCCTCGACGAAGCAATAGTCAAGGCTCACAACCTGAAGTAGTCTATCAGAACAAGGTTCCCATCTCGATATAAGCGCGACAAATCAGTTTTGGTTTGGGTTATTATGCTTTGCATGATTTGCAGGACAAAGATCGAGACGGCATACAACGACCTGTGCTTCAGCTGCTACAAGAAGCAAAAGATGGAAA
>DAINRX010000018.1:3737-16163 GCA_036741635.1 Nitrososphaera sp. | reverse complement strand
GTTATTATTAGAGTAAAAAATTACCTATTGCTCACTGCTATGCGAAAATCAATAGAGAACCTTGCAGGGCGCAAGATGACCGGAGGCCGCAAGGTTGCCCTGAGAGGAAGGAGAAAGTTTGAGATTGACCGCTATCCAAATGAGGCCGTCGCTGGCCCGACCCAGATCGTGACCCGCAGGACAAGGGGCAACAATGTCAAGGCCGCCCTCAAGACTGCTGAGTTTGCCAACGTTATTGATCAGGAAAGCAAGAAGGTAACAAAGTCCAAGATCCTGACGGTTACTAAGAACCCCGCCAACAGAGACTATGAAAGAAGAGGTGTCATCAGCAAGGGCGCGCTCATAGAGACGGAAGGCGGGATTGCAAGGGTCGTCTCAAGGCCAGGCCAAGACGGAGTGGTCAATGCAGTCATGGTAAAAGCAGCAAAGACTTCATGATTTTTCGGTAACCGTTAAGAGCCAATATGGACTTTATTTTCTGTGGAAGTATCTTGGGACGGGCCTGACCCAAAGGATAGGAACGCCTGCCCGTATTCTGTCAATTTTGATTGCAAGCCTGCGCCTTCAGAATCTCTAAACTCGCTAGAGTCAGGGCGGCTGCTCCTGTCAGTCAACTTGGGAAGCACAGGCGTGAGATCGGTCGTTGCCCGGCTGATTAACAATGCCAAGAGGGAAAACCTGGACAAGGTGCAGGGCGACAGCAGGCTGAAGCACCAGACTTTGCTCTCAACCGAGCTTGTGCAGGATAGGAGCCAGCAGAACAAGTGGTCAGGCGAGCTTAGCATTCCTTCCAGCTGGATCGAGGGAGGGACCAGGACGTATGAGAGGACTGGCTCATCAGTGCAAAAAAGCGAGAGAAACCTGTTTACGTTAGATATCACGTACAGGATTGGCGACGACCGAACCTGCACTGCCCGCTTTGGATCGGAAGACGTCTTCCATTGGCAAGCAAGGCAAGAAGCAAGGATGTAATAATAATTCTCACTTTCATTTATTAAGAAGGGATCGGGTTACTATCTTCACTGGATTGAAGGACTACGATCACGTGATACTATGGCTTGACTACTTTAACAAGAACCTCAAGCGGCGCCAAGGGCGCAAAGTGAACCGGGATCAGGCAGTCTTTGATCCGACAGTGCAGGATCTCACAGAGGCAGCCAAGGCGGCTGGCTTTGAGTTCTCTCAGGAAGAAGTGAACGACAATGCAAGGTTCCCGCGCAGGTCTTTTGCCAAGTCTGGCTATGTGATGGTTGCAAAGAAGGAAGCTGTCAAGAAATCCCAGATGATCAACGCGGTCGCGGAAAAGATGCTTCAGAAAAAAAGCCGGCAAAAGAGCGGTGGTATAGGCAAAAAATGATCTATTGGAAAATTTTCTTAGCAGAATTTTTGCGGTGGTAGATGCTAGAATTTTGCTTGTCGAAAGACAAATGATATTTGGCAGAAGCGAATATGTGATAGTAAGTAATTCGCTTATGCCTTTTACCAAAGTGGAGGAGCTAGGGGAAGTCATGCATTTAGCAAAAAGTGGAAGGCTAATAGTAAAACTCAATGCGGCAGGAGCCGGGATAAGGGCCGGCGAGCTCCTCGTTGACGGGTCGGGCAAAAGAGTGGGCAAGGTAGTAGAACTGCTGGGGCCGGTGAACGCGCCGTACGCTTCTGTCATTCCGATGACTGACAGGACGGGCAGGATTGTCGGCTCGAAGGTCTTCAGCGGCGGTTTCTCGAAATCTCACGGTCAGAGCAGAGGCTCTGGCCGCAGCACAAGGTCGAGGTAAGAGGAAAAATGACGCCCGTAGAATATTATATACCGAGTGCCCAGAGTGCAGCACAACAGCCGCAGCCGGCAATTGCCCTTGCAATGAACCACTACATTTCCAAGCTGGCGAACATGGCCAAAATAGATACAAAGGTGGAAAGCCTTGCAATAGACATCGCCCGCAAGACTGACGATCCCCACCTGCTAGCGGACGGCAAGGCGCCAAATGGCCTCGCTGCTGCCTACTACATTTACCTTGCCTCTAATACTACTGCTTGGCTTCAACAGATATATACTCTAGCGCTACGTGTCAAGCCTCTCCAGCGACACCGAAGTCACAATAAGGAACAGGTGCAAAGAACACATACTCACCAGCTTCAAGCTGTGACAGTGACAGTCCGGCGGCCTGCACAGCCGCGTTCTGCATGTGCCTGGCACACATGATCGTTTAAAAAGGAGATAAACTATATATAAAAACGAATAATGCTATGCAGAGCTTGCGGGGGCGAGATGGTCGCAACCGAGTACTGTTCCGACTGCAACGAAGCAGTGCTGTGGAAATGCAGCAGCTGCGAAAAGGAAAACGACAAGTCGGTCCATACGTACCATCCCACAAAATCTGAATCACCAAAGACATCTTCTCCTTCTTCTTCTTCTGCTGTTGTCGGGACCCTCGTGGGGATCGTTTCCGGCCTTTACATGTTGGCGCGAATGTAATAATTATCTTGGGCCGTTGCCCTCCTCCTCATCCTCTTCTTCTTCTCTTCCCTTTCTAATTCTCAGGTAGATAGCCGCGCCGACAAACGCAGCGAGTATTGCAAGCAGAAAAAAGAACGTGGCCTCGTCCTTGACAGTTCCTTCTGGCAGTATCGCAAGGGCCAGCAGCATGAGAAGCGCCGTGACGGGCATATGCAAAAGGCTTTTTTTAGTTGTGTACCATAAATTTTTTGTTTGGTACAGTTTGAATACCTTAACCCGCTCATGGGGCTTGCGATGTTTATCATTGGCATGTTCGTCATATCATTTGGGTATTTCATTTACGGCATAGTGCCAGTCATAGTCGGCCTCGTTCTCGTGGCGTACTATAGAAAATATCTTTTCAGGCTACTCACAGGGTTCTAGCTGACCATCTTGATTGCCATCGGCAACACGTCTGCGCCCATGAGAAGCCCAAGCCTGCCTCTCTTGGCATAGCCTTCGGTGAATCTTGCGCTTCCGTCCTGCCTGATCCGGCTGCTTGAAACCAGCAGTGGGACAGGATCGTCACTATGCCCCTTTTTGATGCACGGGGTCGAGTGGTCGCCTGAGACCACTATTGCCGCACTACCTTTCAGCTCCTGCATGAGCGTCCCAAAGAACCTCTTGTCGATGTCTTCGATGTTCTTCTTTTTGCCACGCGCGTCGCCATCGTGCCCGAATTCATCAGGACCCTTGATGTGGACATAAACCACATTGACCTTGGCAAGGCTCTTGGCAGCTACCCTTGCCTTTTCCTCATAGGCGTTGACGTCGCCTCCTCGAAACATGTTCATCCCAAGCACCTTGGAGATGCCGATCTCAACGGGCATGTCAACAATGCAGCCGACTTCGATGCCATGCTTTTTGCTGATAGGTTCGACGCTTGGGTACCTGTTACCCGAGTCGCGGGCAAGAATGCAGTTCATTGCCTTTTTGCCGGCGGCTATCCTTGCTCTGTTGACAGGGTGGTCGCGCAGCAGCTGCACGACCCGCTCCGTAAACTCGTTCAGCATCTTGGCGGCGGTTCTCGCCTGCTCGGTGTTTTCCTGCGCCTCTGACTTTTGCACGTACATCTCGTCGTCGGTGGTGGCTTTTGCTATGCCCATGCCGTCCACCTTGTCATAGGCAGGGTCGGTGTTGGTGATCTTGTCTGACAGCTTCATCTTGCTGTGCCTTAGCCTTATCACGACGCGGTGGGCAACGGTGGGCTCAAGCGCTACCGATGCATCCTTGTCGCTGAACCTGATGCCATCGCGCAGGGTCTTGCAGATTGCCTTGGCCTCTTCGCTGCTGATGACCCTGCCGGCGCGCCTGTCGACTATTCTTAACCTGTCGTCTACGGTGGCAAAGTTGCCGCGGAGCGCAAGGTCGCCATCGCGAAAGTCGATGTTGCAGCCGATAGATTCTATCACGCCCCTGCCAACGTAGCTTCCATCCTTGAAACTGTAGCCGAGCATGTTGAAAACTGCAATATCTGATTGCGGCGCAATCCCTTTCCCGACGCTTATGACCCTGCCCATCGCGCCATTCCTTGCAAGCGCGTCAAGGTTGGGAGTATAAGCTGCTTCAAGCGGCGTCAAATCATTCAACGAAGGATGGGGGAGATCGCCGATGCCGTCGAGCAAAACGTAAACCATCTTTACGTCTTTCATGGCGACGGAAGCGCCTTTGCTCAATTTATTGTTTGTGAGATAAGGTTAGTAGGGTGATTTGATACTTTAAATAAGAAACAAGGTAAGATTCCTAATAACAATAACTTGGACAAGATTCACTTCTTCACCGAAGGCGAGGTTGAAAAAGAGTATTACATTGGCAAGGTTACCGTAAACAAGGTATCCGACAGGTTCCAGTCAAAAGACCAAAAGAAGGAGCTCAAGGCTTATTTCGTAACCTTCCATGATGGCGCAAAGACAAGGTTGCATTATCATGACTCTGACCAGATATTGATCGCAACCGAAGGGGAAGGAAACGTCACCATCCTGAAGAAAGTTGAAGAAGGCAAGGACGGCGGCATGTATGAGATGGTCATTGAAGATTCTATCAATTTCAAAGATGGCGAGAGCGTGCTGATCCCGGCTGGCAAGCTGCACTGGCATGGCGGGATAAAAGGCACAAGGGGCAAGTTTTCACATATCGCTTTTCTGAGGAACGGCGCAACCGTCTGGCTATGATTTCCTGCGACCCTTCTTCTTCTTCTTCTCTTCCTTATAATATACAAAGTATTCCCGTAGTCCTCTTGCATACAGCTCGATAATCTCGTCTACCTCGTTTGCTTCATCATCACTTAGCTGGCGCTTGTGCCTCTCAAGCATCAGTCCTTCTACCAAGCCCTTGTAATAGCCTATCCTGTGGCCATAAAGGAAATCATGGACGTGTTCACATTTCCAGACCTGCTTCAATTTCGGCACCCGCTTTTTTGGCACCTTTGGAGCTTGAAGGTCGCTCTCGATTACGACTTCAACAATATTTCTGATGTCCTTGTCTAGCGGCAACGCCGCCTTATTGTGCAACAGGTAGGCAAAAAGCTTGATGTCATAAGTTGACTCTTTAATAGCAGGCAGGCGCATTGTACGGCATTGGAGCAATGCACCTTTTGCCAGCGCATTGTGATCGACGACGCGGGCGCCAAAACTGAAGATTTTGGCACCACAAGATATGGAAAATACATCTGCGCGCGGTGCATGAAGGCTTTTGAGTTTTCGCTTGGCAATTAGGAACATTACATACAGAATGTTTAATTAAAAGCAGTAATAGGATTTTTCAGGCTGAAGTGTGTTTGGGAGATCTGCGCAAAGATTATGTTCTTGACAAATTTGTAGTTGTGCCTGCAGCCGATCAGGCGCAAAGTGAAAAATCCGCTGTCGATAGCAAGTGCCCCTACTGCCCAGGCAATGAGTCGATGACAGAGCCTGCAATACTTGCACTGGTAGTAAAAGAGGGAATGCTCCAGCGCCTCTCTGACAGCGAGGACAGCATCATAGACGACTGGTCGGTGAGGGTGTTCCAGAGTACAAACCCCATCGTCGCAACTGAGCCGACTACGAGCTACAGCGACAAGCCGCTTTATAGCGAGCCGGCGTACGGACATCACCAGATAGTGGTGGCGTCGCCGGAGCACAAGCAAAGCCTCTCGCAAATGTCTGTCGAGCAGTGGGCCAATGTGCTTGTCGTCATACAGGACCGTGTAAGGTGGTTGTACACTCAAAAGAGCGTGACCTACGTTTCAATTTATGTCAACAGCGGCATGGGAGCAGGCGCGCAGGTGACGCACCCACACCTCCACATAGTCACGCTTTCCACCATCCCGCCGGTGATAGAAATGGAGGCTGAAGGTTCGCGCAGGTTCATAAACGAGAATGGCAACTGTCCTGCTTGCAACATCATCGAAGTAGAGAAAAGTGGCCCGCGTCAGATTCTTGCCACTGACAGCTTCCTCTCATTCTGCCCTTGGGCGTCAACCTACCCCTATGAATTCTGGATCTACCCAGAGAAGCACATCACTTCCTTTTCAAAAATTACGCAAAAAGAGATAAACGGTCTTGCCCTGATGCTGAGGGCAACGCTCGGCGGCATGACCAAGGCACTCAAAGGCGCGCCCTTTAATCTCGTGTTCCATCTGTCGCCAGAGAAAAAAAACAGCCGACAGATCCACTGGCACATCGAGGTGTACCCACAGCTGAACACGTGGTCAGGCCTTGAGCGGGGCTTTGGTGTCTATGTCAATAATGTCAGGCCGGAAAAATCTGCTGAGATACTAGGCTCGGCGTGTCGAAAGGAGCTTGCCGGGCTAGTTGGCATCACCTGATGACCACATGATTTAATATCACCAGAATGGAGAAAGTACAGCAGGGCAAGTATATCATGAATCTAAAGTTAGAGACGTGGACCGCGCTCGCAACCCTTGGACTGTCGGCCATGTTTGTCGCCCTCTTACTCTCATTCTACAACTTTCTCATAGGCCCTGAAGGCGAAGGCCCGCAGCGGGTGGTCGAACCAGGTAGCCTTCTGTTACAGCTTGTCTTTATTTCGGCCGCCCCGTGCCTTGTGCTGGCAGGCGTTGTCTTTGGCATGTCAATGTCTTTTGGCACTAAGCCCGGCGGGATATTGCTGATAGCAGCAGGCATCATAATGATGGCGGGCGCGGCTGTTGGGACCACGATGGTGCCGCAGATCCAAGACCAGTACATAGTAGGTGGCGTGGGAGTTGCGCCGTACATCTTTATATCTGGCGGCGCCGGTGTGACGGCAGTAGGCGGATACTTGCTTGCAATATCTGGCAGAAGCAAGCGCTATAGCAGCCTGGATGATCTCCGTTGAATGGCAAGAATGGCGAACAGGAGCTCGACGTATCGAGGAGCTTGCTCCCGATCAGGGTTTCCGGCAACCTCTCATCTGTCTTTGACAAGGCGCGCAGGCAGGACAGCCCGATACTTGCCATAGTGACTGGCACCAAGCCGGACTTTTACAAGCAGGCGCCGCTTGTGCTCGAAGCCGCCGAAGAAAAGCTGCCCGTATTTGTAATCAACACCGGCCAGCACTTTGACGAGGTGCTGGGCTTTGGCATCGAGGAGTTTAATCTGCAGGAGTACGTCGGCTGCAACCTGCAGATAAGGGGCGACTTGATGGAGAAAGCAAGCGAGCTGATAATCAAGTTTGGATATTTCGGACGTCATTGCCGCAAGCAGTTTGGCAGCGAGTCGCTCCTGCCTATAGTGCACGGAGACACGCTTGTGGCCGGCATAGCGCCGCTTGCATGGGTCTTTGGGATGGGCAAGAAGGTAGGGCAGAACGAGGCAGGGCTAAGGTCAATGAGCCCCGAAGCTATCAAGCGTCAGAATGCTGGCAAAGAGCCGACAAAAACCGGCATACAAAAGTTTGTGAGCAGCCAATTCGACGGCAGGTGGTTTCTGGCAAGGGAAGAGCCTTTCCCTGAGCAGATAGACACATGGATATGCTCCGCTGGCACGCAGTTCTTTTTTGCACCTACGCAATTGAACAAGGACAACCTTGCGCGCGAAGGATATCCAGAGAATTTTGTCTACGTCGTTGGCAACTCGGTGGTCGACGCAATACACCAAAAGAGGAAGGAAAAGTCGCGCCAGAGTGTATTTGACCTGTACCCGCAGCTGGAAAGCGGCGAGTGGATAAGGATGGACATACACAGGCGGGAAAACCTGACGCGCAGGCGCTTTTTGTCGATAATTGGCGGGCTTGTGGAGCTTATCAAAAACACTGACAAAAAGGTGGTCCTTGTGATGCTCAATGCAACGGCTGCTGCGCTCAAGCAGTACGATCTTGAAACCAAACTGCAAAAGCTGGCAGATCAGCACCCTGACAGGTTCGTAATAACGCCACTATGGAAAGAGTACGCCAACGTGATCGAATTCCTTGACAGCGGCCACTGCTGGGCAGAAATGACTGACTCAGGCTCAATGCAGGAAGAACTGCTCTACTTTCCAAAGGTCATGTCTCTGACTGTCAGGCTCAACACCGACAGGCCTGAAACCATATTTTACGCAAGGAGCAATGTGCTGGTCCCACCGCTTAGCCCTGCCTGGATAGTCTCTATGGTAAAAGAAGCGCACAGCAAAGAAAGCGCGCTGGGCATGCAGCTTGCCCACAAAAAGCAGATCTACGGCAGGCCAGGCCAAGTCTCAAGGAACATCATCAGAATAATCAAGAAGGAGTTCGAGAACGGCGACGCAAACTTTTACCCCTGGCTCCACCAGAGGCTCGGGCTCTGGAAGGAAAAGCAGGTGCTTGGCTACATGTAGCTAGCTAGACTGAAAACCTGCCCTTGCGGACGCCGCCGCGCGTTCGATCGCCTGCGGTCATGGCAAAAACGTCGCGCACCATCTGCTCATAGGATTTGCTCATCGTCTGGCCGCGCCTTGACATCATTTTTTTTTGAGTCTCTATGGCCGAAGCAAGCTCCAGCTCCGCGTTTCTGGCACCTATGCTGTTGCCATAGATTGTAAAGCTAGGCACGTCCTCTGCAACAAGACCGTGCAAGTGAGAGGAGACGCCGATTCGCCTGCCGCTGTAGACGAGCGTGCCTATTGAAGTCTTGCACATATCTGCAAAGAACGAGCCGACCTTGTTCTGGCCGGTGTCGACGACCTTGCCACTGCCGCCAGGGACGGTCATCTTGATATTTCCATAAGTCATTTTCAGGTCAGAAGTCGTGGTCATGGCACCGATATTGACCCACTCGCCTACGTACGAGTGGCCGATAAAGCCGGCATGGGCCTTGTTGGTGTGATCTGAAATTATGGAATGCTCTATTTCGCCGGCTACCCTGCAGTTGTAGCCGATGTAGCTTGCCTCTATGATTGTGAACTGCTTTACCTGCGTTCTAGCGCCAATGTACGCCGGGCCGGCTATCCTGCTTGGGGCGACCTGCGCTTCTGGGCCGACATACACACTGCCATTTCTAGTGTCAAGCACTGTCCCCTCCTCTACCTCTGCGTCCTGGTCAATTACAGCGCTGCCGCTGCCAACGACCTTGACTCCTGTGCTCACAGTGTTGCCTTTTTGTCTCATATCGGCAACCTGCATGCCAAGCGAGTTCTCAATGATCCTGATTATGTCCCATGGATCGGAGAGGAGACCTTGCGCGTCCTGCGTTTCCAGCTTTGTCGACTTGTCGACATCGAATTTCTTGACGTTGATTTTCTTGCCGGCGGCGACCCAGTCCTGAAGGTATTCGATGCCTTTTCTGGCAAGCCTCGCGACAAGGAGCCGGCCGCCAGCGGTTACGGCAAACGTATGGCTGATGCCTAGCAGGCGATCTAGGTACAGCGCGCCGGGGTGAAGAAGGCCGTTAACAAACACAGTGTCGCTGTCGATCATGCTTGAGTTGACCCTGCACTGAGGGTGCCGCTCATTCGTGACGCCTGCAAGGTATTCCCGTGTCAGCAGCATCTCAGGCAGCTGCTTGTATTCTTCGAAAAAGCTCCTTGCCCCTGCCTTGACATCAAACGTTGCCTTCGTGAGCGTGATTGGAGCAAAATTCTGCCAGTGAGAATCCTCGAACAGGGCTATGCCTGACATCTAGATCTTGCCCAGCCTGCTTGCGTACTGCTTGTATGCATCAAGGTACGATTTTTTGTCGCCAATGTCAATAAACCCTGTGTCTATCCTGAACCCCTTTACAGTCTTTTTTTGCTCAAGCGCCTTTCTCACCGCGTCGTCCATGCCAAACGACCCCGACTTGGGAATCAGCTTCAGAAACTCCGGTTCCATGACATAGCAGCCGATGTTGATAAGGCCGCTTATCTCCGGCTTTTCCCTCCATGCAGTGACCTTGTCCTGGCCGTTCATATCGATAAAGCCGTACTTTAGCTTCGTCGAGTACGCTAGGAGGGCCATGGAAACAAATGCTTTCGACTCCATATGCTCCCTTATCATCTTGCGCAGGTTAAACTCGTAAACGGAATCGCCGTACACACAAACAAATGGCTCATCAAGCAACTTTTCGGCAGTCTTGAGCTGGCCCGCTGTTGCAAGCGGCCTCTCTGAGCGCGCGTACTCTATCTCGACTCCAAAGCGCGCGCCGTCCTCAAAATAGTCCTCAATTGTCCTGTGTAAGTAGCTGACGCATACGACTATGTTGTCGATGCCGCCGGCATTCTTTACCCACTCGATGATATATTCAAGGAGCGGCTTGTTGCCGAGGGGGAGCATCGGCTTTGGGATAAAGAACGTGTAGGGCTGCAACCTCGTGCCAAGCCCTCCGGCCAGAATTACCGCCTTCATTTTCTTGTCTTGTCTACTTTCATGCCTCTGCTATATATATAAAAGGTAGAACGATTCAAGTTCGTTAATAATTTTTCAGTATGCTTTTGATCTTGTCTACGACTTCCGCCGGCGTCCTGCCAAAGACAGTTATCATGGGCTCTTTGCCTATGTCGCCGGTGTGGTAAATGATGTCCGCCTGGGGGTTCTTTGACAGTGCATAGAACGTTCCCCAAGAGACACTGGAGCCTTCTTTTTTCTTGATTTTTGTAGGCTCCTTGCTTCTGTCGTAGTTTGCAACTGTGAAAAGCGACCTGCACACCTGCAACAGCTTTTCGTCAAACCGGATGTTGATGGCTGACCGAAAAGCATGGTTGACGCTCATGTAGGAAACTACAGCCGATGCAACATGCTTTGAAGCCCCAAACTCTATAAATGACGCAGGGACTGCAGTGTTGCCTACCTTGACAATCCTGCCGCGGATGCCTGCAACGTCTGAAATTTCGGCTGCATCAGGTAATGCGTGAACAAAATTTGTCTGGGTCTCCGGTATCAGCCTGTAAAAACCTTCAAGGATCTGGATCTGGTCGACTGCCTGCTGGAGCTCAGCCATTGTGCGATAGCGGCTGGCATCGCGGTAAATAACAGAGAGAGGGCTTGTAATTGGAAGGCCTTTGCCAACAGTAACTGCATTTTTGATTGCAACATGGACGTACTCGTTTGCCATCCTGCAGGCATCTGTCAGCTTCATTCCTCTGGCAAGGTATGCCGTGACGGCAGATGAAAAGTTGCATCCTGAGCCGTGGCTTTCTTTTATTTTTTTTACTCTCATGTTCGTGATCTTTGTCAGTCTGCCTTTGCTATCGAGAAGCATGTCTGTAACAGTATCGAGTCCAAAATGGCCGCCCTTGACGATTACGTTTCCTGCTCCGAGTCTTCTGATCTTTCTTGCAGCTTCTATGCTGTCATCTTCTGTCTTTATCTTGATGCCTGCAAGTTTCTCAGATTCCATCCTGTTTGGCGTAATCAGAGTGCATATCGGCACCAGCTTCGAGACCAATGAGTCGTAGGCGTCGTCACGCAGGAGCTTGGCGCCGGTGCCGGCCGCAAGAATTGGGTCAAGCACCACTGGAACTTTTGATCCCTTGAGCGATCGATAGATGGAATCTATTATTTGCCTATTATAGACCATGCCTATCTTGATTGCATTTGGAGGGATGTCTGACATGACAGACCTGATCTGCTCTTCTACCATCATAGGCGAAACTTCGAATATCTGCGCGACCTTTCTAGTGTTCTGTGCAGTAATAGCTGTTATTGCAGTACACCCATACACTCCAAGAGCAGAAAATGTCTTTAGGTCAGCCTGTATGCCTGCCCCTGCTCCAGAATCGCTCCCTGCTATAGATAGCGCGACCTTCAATGCAAATTTATGAGAAAAGTGACTGGCTTTTCAGTCTATCGTTTTTTATAAAACATGGTTACAGAGACAAACGCGCTTGCTGCAGCATGCACACTTTTGGCTACCTGAAACAAATTCGCAATGCTTGTTATGAGTTTCACAGAATACTGTCCTGCGCTCCATCTCTTCAACTACCTGCTGTCGCATACCTGCATTAGCTCGGCTCATTGGTTAATCTAACAGGCAAGCTAATTTAGAGCGACAAGCTAATTTTATTTTCACCCAGCGGGAGAATAAGAAGGCAGCTGCTGGATCAAGAGGCAATACCATCAATGACCGCCATAAACTCATATAGACAAATGGTCAAAAATATCTATAGCCTTTATACATTTGCATTGCTGGCGTCACTGTACCTGCAGTAGCCGGATTGGCCGCAAGGGCTGTTCTCGTAATCTCTTTTACAGCTTTTCTAAATTTGGCTACTAATTCTCAGCAACTGGACGGCGTTTTTGCATCTACCTGTCTAAATAGAGCTTAGGCATTGCATAACCACTGACACAATTGCGCGGGTGCAACGACTATAGTTATTATAGCCAGGGACATGCCGATCTACATAAAGAAAGTGAGAACAACATGGCTTTGATGCTGGCTGACGCTGCGTGCAATAGATTATTAATGTCGCTTCTTGTGTAGGGCTTGGTAGTGCTCAAAACTCCGGAATGGGGCATCAAGCCCGTGCCAGACAACCACAGGCAGCTCAGGGGGCTGGACTATTTCATCCTCTGGTCGAGCC
>DAINRX010000018.1:1962-3637 GCA_036741635.1 Nitrososphaera sp. | reverse complement strand
CCAGACAACCACAGGCAGCTCAGGGGGCTGGACTATTTCATCCTCTGGTCGAGCCTTGGAGTGGGCCTGCTGGTCCTGTCCGCTGGCTCGCTCCTCTCCGCAGCCAGCTTTACCGACGCGGTGCTTGCCATCGTTGTAGGGTCGGCTGCGGGCTCGATACTGTTGGCTCTTGCAGGCAAGATAGGAAGCGACCACGGGATACCGTCGCTTGTCACGATGAGATCATCCTTTGGCACCCTGGGCTCTTACCTGCCAGCCATGCTAAACGTAATGCAGCTCGTAGGCTGGACTACTTTTGAGATCATGATAATGGCCCGGGCTGCAGAGATGCTCGCAGGCAGCATGGTGCCGTATTACGCATGGGCCGCGATATTTGGCGCGCTTGTGGCGTTGCTTGGCATCGCCGGACCTCTGAACGTGGCAAGACAGTGGCTCGGCAAGTTTGCAGTGTGGATAGCTTATGGGACGTCTGCGATAATCATCATAAACCTGCTAAGCTCGGCCAACATTTTGGAACTAGTGTCGTCACAAGGAAGCGGCATGTCGTTCTTTTCTGCGCTTGATCTCGTGATAGCAATGCCTGTTTCTTGGATGCCTCTTGTCGCAGACTATAACAGGTTTGCCCGGAAAAGCAAGAGCGCGCTGTGGGGCACATTCATTGGGTTTACGATGACAAACATCCTGTTCTACTTTGCGGGCGTAATGCTTGGCACTTCTGATGTCATCCAGATTATTGTGGCGATACAAGCCATGTTCTTTGGCTTTCTGATGCTGCTCCTGATCGTGGACGAGGCGGACAACGCCTTTGCCGACGTGTATTCGGCAGCCGTGTCAACCCAGAACATATTCTCGCACATTAGCCAGAAGCACCTGATAGTCGGACTCACCGCGCTCAGTGCGATACTTGCAATGGTGATGACAATACAGCACTACGAAGCGTTCCTGTTGCTGATAGGCGCGATATTCGTGCCGCTCTTTGGCGTGGTGCTGACCGACTATTACGTCGTGAAAAAGAGGAAATACACCGAGCAGATACTCTATGGGCAGCGCGGAATTGGAATCCCTGCGATAATCGCGTGGGCTCTTGGCGCCATGATAAACTACATGCTGTCGCCCTTGTCGCCTATCTATATGCCGCAGCTGCCGGCCATAGGCGCGACCATCCCGAGCCTTGCTGCAGCTTCGCTGATATACCTTGCAATAATGCGCCTGCAGTCAAGAAAAAGCAGTTTGCGGCAGCAAGTTAACTAACTCTGGAACTTACTTGAACAGCTGAAATACCCCTGCAATGACTACGATCCCAAAGCCGATGAAGCGCGAGATGTCAAGCAGGAGCGAAGACGCCATTCTTCTTTGTCATCCAAATTTGAGCAGGTAAAACAGGAAGAATGCGGCGGCCGCGCCGGCCATCGCGACTGCCTTGATGCGGAGGTAGAGCAGGAACCCAGACACGCTTCTCTCATGATTCTCGAGCGCTCTCAACGATATACGCTTTTGCGTCTGTAGCTCTCATTACTTATCTCAATAGGTTTGATCGCTCGCTTCTATTTAAGGAGGGAGTATAGCTGGATACGGAAACGTGAGGTCTAAAATAGTGGATACAATTACAGGTTATGCAGGGCGGGGCTGGCGCCAATAATGAAGACAAGATGCGAAAACTGCAACAAGCTCCCGG
>DAINRX010000018.1:0-1862 GCA_036741635.1 Nitrososphaera sp. | reverse complement strand
GAGGCCGAGCTGCAGCCCAAGTTCAACGAGCTCTTGTATAAAGAGGTCAAGGGCGAGCTTCCGCGCGGCATTTTGCTTGAAGAGATGGCTGACATCAAGAAGGAGCTTTACCTCTCGCTCTTTCTGAACAGGAGCAAGCGCTGCTACTCGCTCATATCGTCGACAGAGGGCGGCGTTGAAATTGAAAGCGCCGGCAACAAGGTGATGGTCGACGTTCCAGTCGACGGTCTGACGGCACAGACTGCCGAAGAAGTAGCCACCAAACTGGGACTGAGCGGCAGGACAGTTGTTTCGTTTGTCGACTTTACGACAAAGCTGTCAAGACTGGTGAGCGAAAAGGAAGCCGAGCTTGCAGAGATAAACCCGGTCGCAATTCTTGGCGACGGGTCGCTCATGGCGCTTGACGCCAAGGTGATAATCGACGACAATTCGATGTTCAGGCACGCTGAGCTGAAAAAGTACGAGCACGTGTCAGAGCTAGAAAAGCAGGCCGAGGTAAGCGGCTTTTCGCTTGTCGAACTTGACGGCAACATCGCAATCATTGGCAACGGCGCCGGCCTTGTCATGTCTACCCTTGACATGGTTTCAGACGCAGGCGGTAGGGCCGGCGCTTTCTTGGACTTTGGTGGCAGGGCAACGACAGAAACCATCTATGAAGCTCTAAAAGTCATCAGCAAGATTGGCAGGGTCGAAGTCATCTTGGTGAACCTCTTTGGCGGCATCGTGAGGACAAACCTCGTCGCACAGGCGATACTAGACGCCTACAAGAACAACTTGATAAATGTGCCAGTGTTTGCAAGGATTTCTGGCGCTGAGTCAGAGAAGGCCCGGGAAATGCTCAACGGAAGCAGAGCGAAGCTCTATAATACGGTGGAAGAGGCAATACAGGCCGCAGTCGTGGCCGTAAAATAGGTGACACAAGAAAAATGACAATGCCAGAAAAGACGTTCAACATCTTTGACATCCTTGTCGGAAGCAAGGGAGACAGGGACTTTGGCAAAAAGCCTGTTGTAATACAGGGAATAACTGGTAGCTACGGCTCGACGCACACCCGTCTTATGAGGGCGTACGGCACAAACATCGCGGCCGGCGTCACCCCTGGCAAGGGCGGTCAGAACTTTGAAGGCACGCCTGTGTACGATACGATGGCAGAGGCAGTCAGGGCAACTGGGGCGCAGATATCAGGGATTTTTGTTCCTGCACCATTCTTCCTGAAGGCAGCCACTGAAGCGCTTGACGCAGGCATTAAGCTACTTGTCGCCATAACAGAGCACGTTCCGATTAGGGACTCGATAAAGGTGTTCGAGTACGCAAAGAAAAAAGGCGCCAGAATGGTCGGGCCCAACACTCCTGGCGTCATTGTGCCAGAAGTAATGAAAGTAGGCATCATGCCAGCGCAGCCGTTTAAGGCGGGGAGCACGGTCGTCTTTTCGCGCAGCGGAACTCTGATGTACGAAGTCTCGTTCAACCTCTCAGGCAAGGGCTACGGCCAAAAGCTCTGCCTTGGGATTGGAGGCGACCCTATAAACGGCACCAACCTTATAGAAGCGTTCGACCTCATCCGCGACAGAAGTGACGTCGATTCGGTCGTTGTGGTAGGCGAGATAGGCGGAGATGCGGAAGAACAGCTGGCAGAATACATCGTGCGCACGTCGTTTGGCAAGCCAGTTATCGCATACATCGCCGGCAGGGCGGCTCCCAAGGAAAAGAGGATGGGCCATGCCGGGGCGATAGTATATGGCAACTATGGCTCTGCAGAGTCAAAGGTGTCTAATTACGCAAGGGCGGATGTCCCTGTGGCCAAGAGGCCTGCAGAAGTCCCGGCGCTGCTTGCGAAAAAGCTGAAAAGATAAAACTAGTGC
>DAINRX010000017.1:0-17163 GCA_036741635.1 Nitrososphaera sp. | reverse complement strand
TTACAGAATAACGACAATCAGGGCGCGATGACGCACTTGGATCTAGCTATGAATTTAGGAGGAAATCAAGAGGTAATGATGCATTTAGATGAAGTACGCAAGGCATTACAGAATAACGACAATCAGGGCGCGATGACGCACTTGGATCTAGCTATGAATTCATTACGCGGTGGCGGCAGCACCCAGGGCAATACGACATCTACTACCACTAATAGCACACTTCGCTAGGACTAGATCAAGACCTGTATGTACGACGAGGCAATTTGCAAGTCCCACTATATCCTTGATATGCGGCGATGACCTGTACAAAAAAGCTGAATATCCCCGCTCAAAAGGGATTATAAGAGTGTGTTTGATGCAGATAAAATGCGCCGACTGTGGCTGCCTGCCTTCTGAATGTAAGGCTAGCCCTTCACCCAGCCAATGTCCCAATTGCACATGGCAGGAATGTTGCTGCTTCTGCCGCAGTGCAGCGCTAGCCTCGTCATCATCATCATCATCATCATCATCATATCTGCTGCGACACAATCTCGGTTGCTATTCTGTCGTCTTGGCATTCTTCTTGAACTTTCTGCGAACTACAAAGGCGACAGCAGAACTCCCAATGAAAGTGGCACTCCAATAGAGCCACAAATTGCCAAGGACACCAGAGAGCAGCGCAGGCGCCAGCGACCTTGCAGGGTTCATAGATGCGCCAGATATGAAGGCTAGAAAGAAAATGTCGAGACCGACAATTCCTCCTATTGCCAAGCCGCTAAAGCCTCGCAAGCCCTTAGTGTGGACCACAGCATAAATGACAGCCATTAGCAGCGCTGTAGCCAAAACTTCAATGCCAAATACCAGCGGAAGCGGGTAGGAATAATCCGGCGCGTTTGCGCCGAGCGATGCTTCAGTGCCAATAATCATCATCACAAACAGGCTTGCAAGCAGCGCTCCAATGATCTCAGCTGCAAAATATTGCAGCAGTTGAAATTTTGTCATATGCCCACTTATTAGAAAAGCCACACTGACAGCGGGGTTAAAGTGCGCCATTGATATTTTGCCAAATAGATAAACGCCGATAGCGACTCCAACAAAAGGGGCAAAGGCAATGAATGGCAGCCCCAAGATGCCGCCGAACTTGGCGTCTAGCACGATAGAGCCTGTGGCTAGGACGACGACAATGAATGTCCCAATTATCTCAGCTGCGAACCTTTTCTTGCAAGGCGTCAGCCTAGCCGCTATTTTGTCTCTTGAGGCTTTCAGCAATTTCTCTAACTCGTCTCTCTATATCGTCTCTTATCTTCCTGACCTTCTCTATCGGCTTGCCCTTTGGGTCTTCGATTCCCCAGTCAACCACATTATTAATGAAAAGCACAGGGCACTCGGACTTGTCCATGCAGCCCATGTTTATCGATTTTTCTGAACCCTTGATCATGTCCTCCGTGATTATCTTGGACTTTTGGCTGCTGATGTTGATGCCGACTTCTTTCATAACCTGCACTGCCAGTGGATTTATTTGCGAAACCGGTCTCGTTCCTGCGCTTATCGCCCAGTAGCCTTTTGGTCGATATTTTTGATTAAAGAACCCTTCAGCCATCTGGCTCCTGCCTGCGTTCTCGACGCAAACAAAGAGGATGGTTTTCTCCTCTTTGCTGTTGTTATTGCTTCTGGGGAAAACGAACTTCATGTCTTTATTCTTTGACCGCCTTTATGACGATGCTGCTAATCTTTCTTCCGTTAACTTTTTGCCCTTGCATATAGAGCTGCTCGTTCAGCACCTGCACATTCTTGAAGCCCGCCTTTCTGATGCTATCGATATATTCTTCTTTTGGCAGCGCCCCGTCAATGCATCCGCTCCACTTTTCAAGGCTGATCGATTCTTTTGGAAGGCTTCTGTCTGCAACGAGATCGGATATTGCCATCCTGCCGCCAGGTTTGAGGATTCGACGGACTTCTTTGAATGCCTTCACCTTGTCCGTAGTCAGGTTGATGACGCAGTTGCTGATGACAAGGTCAAACGAATTGTCATCGACTGGAATCCGTTCTTCAACGTCGCCCTTTTTGAACTCTACATTTGAATAGCCAGCTTCCTTTGTGTTTCTTCTAGCTCGCGCTAGCATTTCGTCGGTCATGTCAGCACCGATAACCTTGCCCGACTTGCCGACGATGTTCGCCGCAAGAAAAGCGTCAATGCCAGCCCCTGAGCCAAGGTCAAGAACCGTCTCGCCCTTCTGAATGTCTGCAAAGTTCAAAGGTGCTCCGCAGCCCACGCCAAGGATTGATGCTTGGGGTATCGTCTTCAGGTCACTTGGACGGTAGCCTACAACCTCGGCGACTTGCGCAGGGGATTCCACCGAGCAGCAATCTGGTCCGCAACAAGCAGAGCCTTTTGTGGTTTCCTGCAATGCAATTTTGCCATAGTTCTTTCTGATAGTCCTCTTGATTTCCTGTTGACGCTTCTTTTCCATTGCCAATGATTTACATGGGAAACTATTTAAATTGTCAAGGATAAACGATAACAGTTAGTGTAGCCATGGAAACCAAGAAAGGGAGCGGCAGCAGCAGAAAGCAAGAACTCCCGCTTTATAGCGCGGGCTGCAGTTTTGAAGGATATGATGCTTCCTCGCTTATGGCTGAAACTGCCAAGCTGAGAAACCTGATAACAAGAAGAGGGACACTTGAAATTCTGATACCTCTATGCTGCTCATCTGAGCCGGTCAGACACAAAAAGTTCAAAGAAACTCTGAAGGGAGTCAGCAGCAAAACGCTGGCGCACAGGCTTCAGGAACTCGAAAAAGGCGGGATATTAGAGCGGCGTGCATATAACGAAATTCCACCCCGTGTAGAATATCGGCTGACAGTGAAAGGGCAAGAACTTGTTGAATCTGTCATAAACCTGTTGCAATGGATGAAAAAATGGTCTATTGTTAAAGGATAGTCCTGCCACTGATCTGAGAGATAAGTCCTATAAAAAACCTCTAGAAGATGGTTGGAACAAATGTAATAAAATTCTAGCGCTCTAATAGGCTATCGTCTGGAGTTTTTTAATTCCTGAGGTGCAACATCTGGATATCTCTTTGGCAGCACAAAAAGCCAGCCTTTCATTTTTGTATCGATTCAATCGCACTTGTTCCGACTATTCAGATGCCATGCGCAGGCGATTATCGTTGACGAGATCAAACCGTTGGGTTTTTGACTGAACGCCTTTGGCAAACAAACCTCCTTTTTATTACAAATAGAGCTCATGATCTAAACTAGTGAGAGCAAAAGAATCGGCCGTCGCAAAGTCAAAAGGATCTCAAGATGAGCGTGATATGTCTCCACCAGATGCTGCGTTCCTACAAGTGCTTTATCGAAAGAAAAAGAAGATACCAAAAGACAAAGCAAATTATGTCATAAAAGAGGAACCTCACAAACATTCTTGTGTTAAATGCAAGTTCAACTTGGGTGACGAAGGAAGATGTCACATAGTCAGAGGAAAAATCAATAACGAAAAAGGCATCTCAAAGTTTTTCTCACCAAAAGGTGATGGAATGCTGCCAGGAGACATTGTCTGGATGTACGTAAAGAAATCAGGCAAGAAGCTGAAATACAAAGAAGGTCATGTCATCAAAGAAGGTGCGCCGGGGTTCCAATGCAAGGATTGTAAATATTATTTGTATTCTGGTAACTGTTTGTTGATAAAAAGCAAATTCAAGCCAAAGATGAGCTGTGGCTTTATTGTAAAGATAGGACATGGGACAGAAGTTTGATTTCTCTGGTGCTGGATTGGCTTTTTTATTATGATTGTATCTTTGACAGAAGAAGGCGTGTTTGAAACTGGAATGCGTTCAGACGCCGTCAGACAGGCAATCAAGACATTGGAGTCAATTTCATAAATTGAAACACTATCAACAATAGTGGACGAGCCTGTGGTTTGGGACTTTTTTCGAATCGGACTCTGCTGTGTTAGGATCATTAATGGTTTCGGGAGTGCCTTTCTTCTATTCTGCTTGTGATTATGGTTGCAAGACTGTCGATTCGGAATGGCTTTGGAATAAAGCAATCAGTCTGCTCATCTGGATAGGTTATTCCAAATTGCTTCTTGTATTGCTCATACGCGGATACAAAGCATATCACAACATCCCTATCCATCAGACGTAGCCGCCGGTAGAGTTCTATGCCGTCCATTTTTGGCATGCGAATATCCAGTAATACAACATCATATTGACCGGGTCTAAATTGCTCTAGCGCTTGTAGTGAATCGGTGAAGCCTTGCACCTCAAAGCCTTTCTTCTCAAGACCATACTTCATTACCCTGACTATGTCCGGTTCGTCGTCAACAACCATGAGTCTGAATGGCTGAATTGTGCCTTCCGGAGAAGAGTTAATTCCATTTGACGGATCGCCATGTCCTGTGGATGCAGGAGTCTTGTCGCTGTATGGATTAGTTAAAGGACGCTTCTTATCTATAGAAGAAACTAGGAACCGACGTGGAGCAGGTTGTTGGCCGTTCCAGTTGTTGAAGCCCTGTGTGTTATGTGGCCATTCTAGCAGGAGTTTGCATGCTTTTGTGATTGCTGTCGTCATTTTCTTTGCTCCTCCTTCAATGTTGATTCAATGTCATGGTCTCTTGCGAAGTTAAGACTCTCATCCTTGAATAGCTGCAAGTCAGATGGAAGAGTGAAGGAGAACACTGCGCCACCAGTCGGATTATTTGATCCCCAAATATTGCCGCCATGAGCGGAAATTATTCTCTTTGACAAAAATAACCCAAGACCGGTGCCGCCATCAGACCGACTGGCAAACTTTTCAAACAACTTGTCCTTAATCGAAGGATCTATTCCCGGCCCCGAGTCCGCCACTTTGACAAGAATTTCATTCTCCTTATTTGCTCCCACAGATAGTTTCACGATACCGCTATTTGGAGTAAGCCGGATTGCATTATCCAGCAAATTATGAAGAACTTGAGCTATCTTTGTACCGTCACAAAAGAGGTAGAAATTCTTGTCAATATTAGTGGAGGGCAATAGGTATTCAAGGGCAAATTCAATATCCTTACCTTCTGCCTCTGCTTTCTTTTTGGCGTCGTCTAATGCCACAGTAAGCAACAATTTTAGATCTACTTCTTCTATGTTAAGAGCAAATGTTCCACTTTCGATTCTGCTCACTTGCAGAATATCTTCTGACAGTTTGTAGAGTCTTGCAGCGTTTCGTATCATTATGTTAATATTCTCATTAAGAGAATCAATAGTGCTTTCGTCAAAATTTCCAGATCTTATCTTCTTGAGTTCGTCATTTGCAAGGTCGCCACTTGCCAGAATAGGCGAAATTGGGTTTCGAAGTTCGTGGGCTGCAACGCTGACAAATTCATCCTTGATTCTATCTGACTCACGTGCCTGCTCATAAAGTTCGGTTTCTTTCCAAAAACTGGCAAAGATAGCAGCATACGGCATGACCGTTGCCTTGCTATTTGAAAATATGGCAAGTCCGACTGCCTGTTCGAAAGTGCCTTGAGCGTCGTCTTTTGTCTCAACTACCAGAGATAACTTCTTATCAACAACCAAGAGTTTGAACTTGGCTTCTACTGATATTTCGATTCTCTTCACCGTAATTCCATTGCTGCGCAGTTCATCCAAATGAGCCTTAACAAATGCATCCTCTGGAGTTAGTATTCGCACAGTCACTCCTCGCTTTGCGGCTCTTCGCAATTCGTTGAAGATTCCTACCTCTTCTTCACGCCTGATGGCATTTGTTGTAGGGAAAACAAGCAGGACTTCCTGCTGTGCTGACCTAATAATGGAAAGGTAAAGCGCCTTGATCATTTTGGTGTCTGATAAAATCTTGATAGTTTCCTGCATAAGGTTAGAAGGCTGATATACATATGAAAAGTCGGATGCCTGCTTATCAATAGCCTCTGACATACTCACTTGAAGTAAGTAATGTTACACTTAAATTACTATGCGGGAATCTAATAGAACATAGCTCTAGGTAGCCAGCTGGTTGCCTGCTGTTCGCACTCATCGGCTTTATAGCCTTCGCTAATACCCTCATGCAAAGCGCCGGGAGAGGGACTCGAACCCTCGAGTCCCGAAGGACATCAGCTGGCGCGTCACATATTTTTTCTTACCCTGCACCTGTGTGATCTCGAGGCTGACCCCTTTTAGGGTCTACCATTGACTTACCTAGCTTGGGTACCCCGGCGCTAGGTGTCTGTTGAACCGGTATTGCAATTTATGCCTTTATGATTATATTCTATATGAGTAGCTGCATGCAGCAGCAGGAGGCTCCTCTTGCGATCAGCCATATAGGGCAGCAAAGCGCTTCTGTATTTCTTGGAGCGACGACATGTTTTCCTTGTATGTGCCTATGTGTGTGCGTATGTGTCTCGAGATGTACCAGATGTGTCCAAAGGGATCTTCAAATTTGTCGAATCGGTCTTCGTGAAGTTGTTGGTCTGTCACGATTAATTCTTTTAAGGAGAAGCTGTAGCTGCGATATAAAAGAACTAACTTTAACTTCGTGGAACCACTGCAAACACGCGCATGCGTATGTACATGTGTCACGCGCACGTATATTATGTATCTACAAGCACACATACAAACACACATAGTGAAAATTATATAATCAGACCTATGCAAGTAACAGCTGTGCTGGCGACAACAATAAGGCTACCAACCACAGAGGAGGTCAGGAAGCTGTCAATGTCAGACATTGCGATTGCCGCGGGCCTCGCGGACGAACTGCGCGACAGACTGCGAGAATACATCCACATAGACCCGTACTGCCTGCCCGACCCGTTTGGCGAAAAGGACGACTACAACTATTCAATAGTGCTTGACACCGAGAACCCGAACAGGGTGGTGGCCATCTTTGTCAACAAGAAGGACTCGCCGCTCCCGCAGCTGCCATGGTCTGCCATACTGGGCAAGCGGCTTGTCAAGGTGCCAATAGGCAAGCAGGAGGCATATGCTCTAAAGCGTGAGCTGATGCCAAAAGAGACAAACAACTTTTACCCGTACAGACGGAATGGAAGAATAGTCGGCTACATGATGTTTGCATTCCAGATCTGTGGGAAGCGCTAAAAAAACACTGCTGCTGCTCTATTTCATTTCATTTCTTTTACTTCAATCATCGAAATCTTGTGAAACTGTCTTATCATCTGCTCAAGTGACTTTTTTACATCATCTTTGTCGCCGCTTGAAATCCGCAGCACTTCGAGCAACAGGTCGTCAAATGTGATGCCGTTGCACATGTTCCAGAGCGAGATCGCAGTATCGTTGACGCGGTAGGCTTCGCCCCTGCCGTTTATCAAAAGTGGTGTCCCGTCGCGGTCGTTGCCAACTGCGCCCCTTCGAAGAATTATCCTGTTGCCCTCGATCTCCTTTTTCAACAACATGCCGCCATCACGTCTCTTTACGCCCCAGATGTGACTACTATTGCGCAACTGGTTATTATTCATATCTGTGCAATGTTAATATGCAACGCTGCAAAATATTTTACCAAGCTTAAAATAAAAGTTGCAGGCTGAAATTTTTCAGTGATATTCAAGAGCAGGTCAGCGCCCCGCAGGCGGATCGTAATCACAAGGCAGGCAGCTGACGGCATCATCACTTACTCCAAGACGCGCCACCCAAATGAGGCAATCCTTGTGCTGCAGGGCAAGAAGGACAAGGACGAGATAGTCGTCAACGGTCTCATAATCCCGCCCTTTTCGATGAGCGGCCCCTTCTACTCTGGTTTTCCGGTGTATGACCTTCCATTTGACCTGTCGTACATAGGCACCGCGCACTCGCACCCCGGCGGCTCGAACAGGCCATCGCTTGATGACCTCAACCACTTTTACGGCATGGTCTCGATAATAATCAGCCACCCCTACGAGGACGAGACGATAGGGGCATACGACAGAAACGGCAACAGCCTGGAGCTCAGGATCGTCGATTCGGTGTGATGATGATGATCATTTTCTGCGGCCAAAGTCGAGCTCGACCCCGCGCTTGGCGTCGTAGCTGAACACAAACGACTCGTCAGGCATTATCGGAAAGCTCGACAGCATTGCGTTTGAGCATATCGGACACTTGTCCGCAACCCGGGTCCTGTCAAAGAACGTTGCGCACCAGTAGCACCTCTCACATAGCAGGAATATCGCAGGAGGAGGAGGAGCAGCTGCTCGTTTGGGGGGCAACAGGCACTTGTACCAAAAGGTGGTTAATTATGTTTGATATTCATATTCGTTGATATGGCTCGTACTTTATATGCGGTGCAGCTGGAAAACTTAATAAAAGAACAATTCCAATAACCATTGATACATAGTTGAACTGGATAGGTCAACAGATGGCATGGATAATGGTGTCCCTTGCCATAAGCCTCGCTTTGACTTGGTGGCTTGGCTGGATAGGAATCATACCTGCAATTGCAATTTTCATAGGCATTTCCTACTATATGCGCAGGCGCGCGATGGCTCGCATGGGAATGGGCGGCCCGGGCGGAGGCGGAGGATTTGGCGGCATGCTGGGCGGAGGCGGAGGAGGGATCAACTACATCTGCATCGCCTGCGGCCACAGGTTCAAGGGAGGCACGTGCCCCAGATGCGGCTCCAAGATGCGCAGGGCAGACTTTTAACAGATGACGCTTGAGGAGCTGCGCCGGAAAGCGTTCTTCCAGAACACGGTAGACGTCTGGATAGCGTACAGCGAGGAGCGTAAGTGGGACTGGTACGACATTGATGCGTACCGCCGCTTTATCAGCCACCTCAACTCAAAGGGGATAAAGATGCAAAAGTTCCCCTTGTGCATCAAAGAGTCAGGCGGTACGTTCGAGCGCGGCAAGGACAAAGCCCAGTTCCTCGACCAGCTCTCAAAATTCTCTTCGGATGATGCAGCCGCCTACACTGTCAAGCTGAGCGGCGATGTGATTGCCACTATACGCTCGTTTGCCAACTAACCAACAAGAGTCTAGAAAATTTCAGCTCCAAGGCACGACAATTTAGCAGGAACCTCTAAAACCCTTTCCTGCGCGTCGCAATGCAGTGCAAAAAGAGGACGAAGGATTGCCCGTGGGCGTGCAGCAGGAAGACGCTTCTCCTGCAGATCTAGAGGTAGCGGCAAGAAGTAGGCCAGCGGCAGAAAAGGTGACCAAGCCCGAGCCCCTTTTCGAGAGCATCGTCGGCTACAATGACGTGAAAAAGCTCTTCAGCATGTCGCTGTCTTCTGACAAGCCAGTCCACATTTTGCTTGTCGGCCCGCCGGCATCTGCAAAGACGTTGTTCATGCTCGAGTGCATGAAGCTCGAGCGCTCATTTTTCACTCTTGGAAGCCATAGCACCAAGTCAGGCATGATAGACTACCTCTTTGAAAAGAGGCCGCGCTACCTGATAGTGGACGAGATAGAGCACATGCCGATGAAGGACCAGACTGCACTGCTCAGCCTGATGGAAACCGGCATCGTTGCCGAAACCAAGTTCCAGAAGACCCGCAACACACAACTAAAAATATGGGTATTTGCCACGAGCAACGGCACGGAAAAGATGTTGACTCCATTGCTTTCAAGATTCATGGTCCTGCACTTCAAGCAGTACTCCTTTGGCTCATTTCAGGAGGTGTGCACGCACATACTCTCCCGCGAAGGCGTGTTGCCTGAAGTTTCTGCAGCGATTGCAGAGGCCGTGTGGACAAAGCTCAAGTCAAAGGACATCCGCGACTGTATCAAGATAGGGCGGCTTGCCAAGACAAAAGAAGACGTCGAGTGGATAGCCCAGACGCTTAGGACCTACAAGCAGTAGCAGAAGTTATTATTTTTTGTTGTTATTATTACTAACGAGAGCCTGCAGACTGTGAAATAGCGGCTTTAGGTCCGAGGGCGATCCCCGGATGTCCATTTTCATGCTTCCCTGCACAGAGATTATTGCGTAACGGAAAAACATCCCTCCTTCGAAATATTTCAGCCCATGCAGCGAATCAAGCCTTTCGCTGACAATGTCGTCGGATTTCATCAGCATCCCCCTCTGAGCGTAAAATATCAGCCTTTTGTCTGTAACAAGGACCCTGTACCTCCTGTCGCCGTACTCTATAAGGCCGTCTCTGCTTGAAAACCTGATATTTTCAGCAGGCAGCAGAAAATCATCCAATACCATATAACGTGATGTTTCAACGGATGGTGATTTATTGAAAGGTGTCACAGTTGTTTAGCTTGATGGAAAAGATTTGTCAATGCAGAGAGAGATTCTATATTTTGGCATTCAAATGCTGGCTGGCAGGCATCATGAAGAAAAGTTAAAAGTTTTTGTGGTGCCTCAATATGTCAGATGGCAAGGAAATGGGCCTAGACCTCAAGCCCCTCGTGACGCCTGCAGAACTCAAGCTACCTGAGCTGTCAGGCAAAGTAGTAGCAATCGACGCCTATAACACAATCTACCAGTTCCTGAGCATCATACGCGGGCCAACGGGCGAGCCACTTGCAAACAGCAGGGGAGAGGTCACGAGCCACCTGAGCGGCCTCTTTTACAGGAATGTCAACCTCCTGATGGAAAACATCAAGCCAGTCTACGTTTTTGACGGCAAGGCAAACGAGCTAAAGATGGTCGAGATTGAGCGCAGAAGCAAGCTGAAAAAGGAAGCAACTGAAAAGTACCAGCTTGCAATCGAAGAGGGTAGAATTGAAGACGCGCGCAAGTACAGCACCCGCACGGCCGTCCTGACAGACACGATGGTCGAAGAATCAAAAAAGGTCCTGTCCTACCTTGGCATACCTTTCATTCAGGCCCCTTCTGATGGCGAGGCGGCTGCAGCTTACCTTACAAAGCGCGACATGGCCTTTGCCGTCGCAAGCCAAGACTATGACTCGATACTGTTTGGCGCAAAAAGGCTGGTGCGCAACCTTGCGATAAGCGGCAAGCGCAAAGTGCCAAACCGCAACGTGTACATCGATGTCGAGCCGGAGACGCTTGAGCATGACAAGGTACTGCAGGAGACCGGCCTGACGCACGAGCAGCTGGTCGACGTTGGCATACTGATAGGCACCGACTTTAACCCCAGCGGGTTTCCTGGCATCGGCCCCAAGACCGCACTCAAGCTGATAAAAGAAGCCGGCAAGCTGGAGAACGTCGAGAAGATCAAGCACCTGCTGTCCGAAGTGCCGTACCAGGAAATCCGGAACATCTTCCTCAACCCGGAGGTCCCAAAAGTCGACGACAGGATCGAGTTTGGCGAGGTCAACCGGGAAAAGGTGCTGGACTTTCTCTGCGTCGACAAGAGCTTTTCGGCTGACAGGGTGAGCGGCACGCTGGACAAGCTGCAAAAGTCGATAGCAAACCGCAGCCAATCGCTAGAGCAGTGGTTCGGTTAAATGTTATAATTTCTTACAAAAAAAAGCTGCGGAAAACCCTAACACATTAATTGTATTGAATGCAAAATAATAGCAGTAGTAGTTGTAGCGGCCATGGCAATCGAAGCAACCCAGGTAATTCAGGACTTTGCAATCATAATGATCGTTGCCTCCGTCATGGCCTTGATTTCATACAAGCTGCGCCAGCCGATGGTCATCGGCTACATCGGCGCGGGCATGATTATCGGGCCTTTCACGCCGCCGTTCAGCCTTGTGCTCCAGCCTGAGGTCCTAAACATGCTTGCAGAGATTGGCATAGTGCTGCTGCTGTTCGTTGTCGGCCTAGAGTACCCGATAGCAAAACTCCGCTCAGTTGGGAGGAAGGCGCTGGTCATAGCGTCGGCCGAGGCTTTTGGGACCTTTTCCCTTGGCTACCTTGTCGGTCAAACGATGGGATTGGCGCTTTTTGACAGTCTCTTTCTTGCGCTCTCGATATCAGTGACAAGCACTGTGATTGTTATGCGCGTGCTAGAAGAGCTTGGAATGCTCAAGGAGGAAGCGTCGTACCTCCTCCTCAGCGTCGCGGTAATAGAAGACATTATGATAGTCTCGATGCTGGCTGTGCTCCAGTCGGTGGCTTCGACCGGCGACTTGTCGCTGCAGGAAATAGCGATATCGATCGGGCTTGTGCTGGCTTTTATTGGCGGCGCGCTATTCATCGGCTCAAAGACGGTGCCAAGGTTCGTCGACCTTGTCGGCAAGACGAACCACTACGATCTGGTAATAGTCGCCATCCTAGGCGTGGCGTTTGGCCTTGCTTTTATCGCAAACCAGATCGGGGTTTCTGTTGCGGCTGGGGCATTCTTTGCCGGCGTGCTGGTCGCAGAATCAAAGACCCAGGCTGTTGCAAAAATCTTGGCCACGCCATTGAAAGACATGTTTGCCGCGCTGTTCTTTGTTTCCGTGGGCGCCCTCATGAACATCACCCTTCTGCCGCTTTTCATAGCGCCAGCCCTTGTCCTCATAGCGACGTCTTTTGGAGCCAAGTTCGTGACAGTCTATTTCTCTGCAAGGGCGCAGGGCCTTCCAAAAAAGACGTCAATGCAGGCTGGCTTTGGGCTGTCGGCGTCTGGCGGCGAGCTGGCGCTGGTCACGGCCAAGGGCGGCGCCGACGTTGGGGCAACGAGCGCCTTTATACTGCCGATGGTCGGCGCGATGACGATAATCACTACCTTCCTGTCGCCCTACGTCATCAAGTTCGGATGGAAGATTGCGGGCACGCTCAAGCATGAGGAAAAAAGTGGTTCGCCAGCATAGCAGAACGATCCTCAATGCGAGGAATCTCTAGCGATATTTCAAATTCTGGAAAAGATAGATCTCTTTTCTGTAATACGAACGCGAAATAGTGATCTAAAAATAAATTCAGGTACTAATAGTTTTTATAGCATACGTTTCAGTGGTTCCACAAAGTCAGCTCTTTTATGCACATGCGGCGGCTTTTGCTTAAAAGAATTAATTGTGTAACCAACAACAACAACCTTATCTGATAGCAGTCCCTTGTTTTCTCTCAATTCTATGACAAGCCCTCGACGAGGCTTGATACAAGCTTGCGCGCTATCGAGCCATCTTTATCAAGGCTAGGATTAAAGATAGTGATGTCCATCCCTACTACTTGACCTGATTTGAGAAGGACTTTCAAAAGCTCGCCAAGTTCTGTAAAGTTTAATCCGCCCTTCATCCTGTATTCAACCGCCGGCATTACTGCATCGTCCAAAACATCAACATCAAGGTGAATCCAGATACCTTCAAGTTCTTCATGGAGCAACTTATCAAGAGCGTTTGACGCAGCTTTAACTATTCCTAATCTTTTTGCCTCTTCAAAGTCTAAAGCGTAAATGTCTGATTCTCTTACATCCTGAGAGCCGTAGCCGGCAGCTTCTTTAGCATCTCTATAGCCGAACAAAACAATGTTCTTGTCCTGAACGAGCGGTTTGAGACCGTCGATATTTGTCAAGACATCAGGACCCCGTCCGGAAACAATTGCAAGATCCATGTCTGCAACCTCCCCAGTTATTGAGGCTTCTGGTTGATAAAAGTCAGCGTGACCATCGATAAAGAAAAGCCCATACTTTCCCAAGCGCCTTAAAGCCAAGAGGTTACCTATCAAAATGCTACAATCACCTCCGAGTACCAGTGGGAACTTGTTTTTCCGCAAGGCAGAGGTGACTGCCTCAGCAAGATTTAATGAATAACTGCGGATTGCCTGTGGATTAAGCAAGAGCGTTGTTTTGTCTCGTTCTGGATTATACGGCGGCGCTTCAATTCTTCCAGCATACTCCGCACCAAGCTCCTCGAGCAGATTAGCGCCTTTCAACGCATCCGGAAGGCGTTCCACTCCCGTCGGTTTTAAACCCAAGATCGACGGAGCTTCGATGACAACAAATTTCGGCATTTGTATATATATTCATTAATTCTTTAGAACATGCTAGTTATTTGAATTATGCAAAAAATAACTCGTTAATTAATTAATTAATTAATTAAAGCCTGGCAATGGAGGATGTAAAAGTCTCTGCGAATTCCGATTTTAAAAAAAGCCTAAAGATCGAGAAGGAACCTAACAGTTGCGCCATCCTTGTCCTGCCTTACCTGCATTTCGTGGTATGTTACTGCCTTTATCTCTACCTTGTAGGGATGTTTTTCAAGGTTCAGCTTTTCACCCTTTGCGATGCCTTTTAGCGAATAGCTGCTACTGTTGTTATCACACTTGATCTTGACTGCAAACTCGGACATCACAATGCCGTCTGCCACCAGCAGGAGCATCACCTTGTCAAGCCAGTCAAAGAGAAGCTCATGCAGGTCGTGCCCCATGGCATCGATCCTTATCTCCCTGTCCGGCCTGACGCTCTTCAGGTCTACCATTGTGTCGTTGAGCGCCTTGGCGGCGTTTTCAAATGCTTCTTCAAGCGTGCTGCCATACGCCTCTATGACTGCGTCTGTCATGTGGTCAAGGAAACGATAGCCGCCTGCCAACGCCTGCGGTGTACCCTTGGGACTGTTATTATTATTATACGTACGTTCATCATCGCAAAATCTAAATGCTAACGAACTGCTGGCTACTGGTGTGGTGAAGCTAGAGCTTCCCCGTGGCATGAGGGACCTTGACGCAGAGGAATTTGCCAATATTGCCTACGTCAGGGACAGATTCTTTGAAACCGCCAAGCTATTCAACTTCAAGCTGATGGAGCCATCGCCACTTGAAATGCTTGCCACGTTGGAGGCGAAGAGCGGGGCTTCGATCTCTAACGAAATTTACTCCTTTGCCGACAAGGGCGGCAGAGACGTTGGATTGCGCTTTGACCTGACGATAGGTCTTACAAGATACGTAACAGCAAGGCGCGACCTGAAAATGCCTGTCAAGCTCGCAACCTTCGCAGGCGTTTGGCGCTACGACGAGCCGCAGGCCGGCAGGTACCGGTACTTCCACCAGTGGGACGTCGAAGTCTACGGTCCGTTCAGCCAAGAAGAATCCGATGCGGAGGTGATAGAATTTGTCTATGCATTCTTCAAAAAGCTCGGTCTGCAGGTGGCAATCGAGATCAACGACAGGCAGCTTCTAGAGCAATACATTAGGACAAAACTTGGCATTTCAGGCGAAGATGCAATGCTGGAAATGTTCCGCGCAGTAGACAAGGTGCCAAAAAAGGGCGCGCAGGCAGTTCTGCAGGAATATAAGGACAGGATAGAGCCGGCAAAGCTTCAGGCGCTTATCGAATTGTCAAAAGTGAAGGGCACTGTAGACGAGGTCGCCGGCAAGGCAAACATAGCAGACCTTGAAAGCTGGCAGAAATTTGCAAGCCTCATGGACTCGCTCAAGGCAAGAAAGGTGGAAGGCGCGCGCGTCAACCTTGGCATCGTGCGCGGCCTAGACTATTACTCAGGGGTCGTCTTTGAAGCATTCGACCCATCGGCAGACACGGGTGCGCTCGTGGGTGGCGGGAGATACGACAGGCTTACAGAGGCGTTTGGAAGAAAGGACATCGGGGCGACGGGTGTCGCGGGAGGCGTCGAGAGGATAGTCATGGCGCTCCAGAAACACGGCATACTGAAACAGGCAGGAATGCCGCTCGTTTACGTCGCGTACGCTTCAGACGACATCAGGGAAAGAGCGCTCGAGCTTGCATCGGCCCTGCGCGGTAGTGGCATCAGCGCAGATTACGACATCCTTGGTAGAGCTCTAAGAAAGCAGCTGGACGACGCTTCGGCAAAAGGCGCGGCGGCTACAGTGATCGTTGCCCCAAGAGAAATTTCTGAAGGCCAAGTGATAGTCAGGTCGATGAAGGACGGAACGGAAAGTAAGCACTTGATTAAAAATCTGGCAGAAATACTGACAAGGATGCTCAGAGCTTGATCATTGCCGCGCTCTTCATCTTGACGATGCCGCTTGGCTTTTTTTCATATACCACCCTGACTACAAGGTCAGGCGGGTCGTAGCTGATATACAGGTCGCCAGTCCCCAGCTCCTGCATATTGTAGTTGATCTGAATCCTGTCTCCTGAAATGCCGTTCTCGGCAAGCCTCTTTTTTGCCCTGTCGACCAGCTCCTGATCTGAAGTGTTTGGCGCCAGAAATACTTTAGCCTCAGGAGTATTTGTTAAATACTGCCTCAAATCAATGCTATCCAATGGGAAAAGCCAGTCAGACAGCGACTATTAACGTTTCCAGCCTGCATGCAAAGATAGACAGGAGGGTAACTGCTGGCTTGCAGCCTTGGACAAATTCCGACTTGAAGGAGAGAATCCCTGCAGAGAACGCCGCCATCATTTGCGATTATGTCATTGCCATGCAGAGAATGAGATTAAACCTACGCCGGCGCAGAGAAAGAACCTCATAACCAGCATATGGTGCTCTTTTTCCAGAGGCTGCAACACAAGCCTTTCAAGGAAATGACAAGGGATGACGTTCTAGGTTATCTCGAATCGTACCGCAAGGCCGATGAAGCCGACCCTCTGCATTTTTGAGTTCTATAAAGTCAGAATTTGATTCTATCATTGAGCTCAAGATGGCTTAGATATAGGTATATACGTATATACGTTATTTCCTGCCAGCATTCGAGGCAATAATCGCCATTATTTTGAAAGATTCTGCTTCTTTTTCTTGACAACTTTAGCACAAATCTTTGTCCATAACGAGCTGTTGCAGTTCCGCGACATGGAATAAAAGGCTTGTACCCGAGATCTCTATTGATTGCCATATTTTCATACGCAGCTAATGTTTCAATATAGATCCTGTGTTGCTAGTTTTTAATCAACAATGTCTTGCTATCTATTGATGCGGAATTTCGCATCTATGCCATCGAGGTACAGCTACTATAGAACCAGAACCGAAATCGCTGCCCAAATCTTGCAAGCAGCAAATGACCACAATGAAATAACCAAAACCAAGATAATATATAGTGCCTTTCTGTCGTACAAACAACTACAGGAATACCTTCCCCCTTTGATACAAAATGGACTTTTAGAATATCTGGAGGGAACAAAAAGCTACAAGATCACTGAGAAAGGCCTGAAGTTTCTAAAGATTTATGAAAAAATAGAAGAACTAGTGGCTGAAACGAAATTGCCTGAAAGGCAAAATAATAAATATGAATATAACAATGGCCTCGATGGGCCGCCCACTGTTTTTTGATGTTTGACGATGCATCCCTACAATATCTCACTTTCATGTTAGCTCTGTTATGGGAGGGTACTGTACGACTTTAGCAGGCTCGAGGCTGTCAGGAATATTCTGAACCTATGGGTGTTTCTGGCGCCAGAAACACCTTTTAAAGGCATTTGCAAGGTATTGCGACAGATCGGCCATTAGTATTAGAAATGCGACGCT
>DAINRX010000016.1:0-17458 GCA_036741635.1 Nitrososphaera sp. | reverse complement strand
ATATCGCTAACAGGCACAGGCACAAGCTACGGCAAGGTTGAAGGCCCGATTGACTCCAAGTTTAAGGAAAAGCGCCAAGTAGCCGGCACATACCAGGGCATCAAGGTGTGGGGCCCTGTAGACCCACCTGGCCAGCTTGGCATCTGGGGCGATTACGTCTGCATTGATTTTGACATATGCGTGGCTGATGGCGCATGCATTGAAGCCTGTCCAGTCAATGTTTATGAGTGGCTTGAAACTCCGGGCCATCCTGCATCTGAGAAAAAGGCGTTCATGATAAGGGAAAAGGACTGCATCTTTTGCATGGCGTGCGAGAACGTCTGTCCGCCGCAGGCAGTCAAGATATTCAACAAAGGCTGATACCGCAAGTATCTATAAATAGAAATAACAATAACAATTGTCTCGATAAAGAGCTGAGAGCATGTACGGGCCAGGCAACTTCCTCTACGTCATTTTCCTCGCCGCCGCCTGGATCATGATGCTTTACACGCTTAATTTCTATTACCTTGCATACATGTCGCGCAACAACGTCCGGTATGAAAGGATAAGACGCAAAAAGGTAGACCTGCCGGCCAGCCTGCCCATAGTCACGATACAACTGCCGCTGTACAACGAAAAGTACGTGGCAAGGCGCCTGATAGACGCCATGTGCAGGATTGACTACCCAAAGGACAGGCTGGAGATACAGGTGCTTGACGACTCTGACGATGACACAGTCGACCTGATAAAGTCTATAGTGGACGACTACAAGTTCAAGGGCTTTGACATCGTGCACATCCACAGGGCCAACAGGTCCGGCTACAAGGCCGGCGCGCTCAAGGCCGGATTGAAAAGCGCCAAGGGGGAGTTTGTCGCGATATTTGACGCCGACTTTATCCCGCCTGCCCATTTCCTGAAGCACCTGATAAAGTACTTCAACGACCCAAAGATGGGCTTTGTCCAATGCAAGTGGGACCACGTCAACGAGGATTTCTCCACGCTTACAAACGCGGAGGCAGTCTCGCTCGACCTCCACTTCCTTATCGAGCAAAAGGCCAAGAGCTACACGCACATATTCATGAACTTTAACGGCACTGCAGGCATATGGAGAAAGTCCTGTATAGACGACGCCGGCGGCTGGCATACGACCACGCTTGTTGAGGACATGGATCTGAGCTACAGGGCCCACATGAGGGGCTGGAAGTCCCTGTTCCTTGACGACATCGTAGTCAACGCAGAACTCCCTGTCCAGATGAATGCCGCCAAGCGCCAGCAGTTCCGCTGGGCCAAGGGCTCCATACAGGTGGCGATAAAGCTGATGCCCGACGTGATGCTCAAAAGGAAAGTGCCCATCGACACAAAGCTGCAGGCCTTTATACACATGACGCGCCACATTGTCAACCCGCTCTTTCTGGCGCAGTTCCTGATATTTCCGATGCTCCTTGCGATGGACTTTAAACTCTATACGGTAAGCTGGGCCCCTATCATAATCTGGGCGATGTACATCCTCCTTGGGCCGGGCGGCTACTTGGTGGTCATAAACAGGACTTGGAAGCAGGGGTGGAAGGAAAAGGCATGGCAGTTCTTTTTCCTCAACTTTTTTGCGGCAGGGATAACCGTCAACAACACGGTAGCGGTCTTTGACGCGGTGTTGGGCAAAAAGAACGAGTTCTTGCGAACCCCAAAGTTCGGCATCGTGAAAAGGGGCGACAGTTGGCGGAACAAAGAGTACGTGCTTCCATTCACCAAGACCACGCTCCTCGAGATATTCTTTGCGCTCTATGGCTGCATCGCAGTGTTTGTCTCGATATTCTCTGGCAACGCCATCCTTGCGCCGATAACTGCAATCCCTACAATAGGGTTCATTTATGTCGCGTACCTGAGCATGGCGCATTCGTCGTTCAGGAAGAAGAAGCGCCAGGCGGCTCCGTCTGGCAGGAAATACGCTCCTGCTATCACTACCGGCAAGCACGCTGCTGACACTTTTACCACAGCGATGACTGTCGCCGCAAGCGTCACAGAAAGCGCTGGCAGCACGACGAGAGCACCAAACATGCGGATGATGTTGGGCGGAGTCGTTGCGTTTCTGCTGCTTGGAGCCGGCGTGGCGTACTATGGCTACCACGAGACCATCTATCCAGTCAACCAGGCTATGGGATTTGTCTACCGGTCGCAGTCCGCCCAGACGCCACAGCAGCTCGCGGAATACGTCCAGCTCACCAAAGACCTTGTCCCCGAGAAGGGAAACCCAGTGTGGCTCTTTCCGACCGTGAGGACAGACTTTTCGCGCATCCAGGCGAACCTTTACAGCATGCTTGCGCGCGCCGAGTCGGCTTCCCTCATGGCACCACATAGCGAGGGGTACAACATGGCAATGAAGGACCTACATGAGTCGGCCATCAGGATCGAGTTCCACCTTCTCGAGGCTATCCCGTACATGTATGTCAGCGCGACAAACATTGTGCTGAGCGCGCTGTGGGTGAGCGCCATAATAGCCATATTTGCAGTCATAAGAAAAGCTAACAGGGCGAGGATGCAGTACAAGACAACAGTTTCAGGTCAGATACCCTAGTACGTGGTTTAGTATTTACCTGAACATTCAGGTAAATATACATGTGGTTTCTGATTGCTTACGATTCCATCTTTAACAACATTTTCACCTGCCTAGAAATGGTCACTGCTTTGCACAAAATAGTGCAAAAATGATGCATCTTCTTGTTGCATTACAGTAAAATATCGCTAACCTAACCCTTGAAGTTCTTGCCTAATAGTTCCACGAACATAAAATCATGCAAAGGTTGCGGCCATACTTTTTTCCTGTTTGGAAATAACGACGGCACAAAGGAACGTTGTCCCAAGTGCTATGGATCGTTGTTAGACAGTTAAAAGATGAAACAGGCCCTACTTGCCAATATGGGAATGAAAATACTGGCTTTCGGGCTTGAAGTGAACAAGGCCCAACGTTGCAGGTCTCTATCCCTAAGCAGGCAAAGTCGTATTAAAAATATTATCCGGAAAAGGATATTGAAGACTTGTTTTTCTAAAGACGGTATGTTACTATCGCAAGATAGGGAAGCAAGTAACAGCCATTTGCAGTAATATATTTATGAAAGAATAATCAAGTATGGCGCACCCCACTGCATAAATAGACATTTGTCAGTCGTTGATATGGAACCTCCCGATGCTGTCGAAGTATAGAAGCCGAACCGAAATCGCTGCCCAAATTCTGCAATCAGCAAACGGTCATAATGACATAACTAAAACACGGCTAATGTATAATGTCTTTCTGTCATATGCACAGCTAAAAGAATACCTTGTCCTTTTGATTCAAAATGGACTTTTAGAATATCTGGAAGGAAAAAACAGTTACAGGACTACTGAAAAAGGCTTGAAGTTTCTAAAGATTTATGAAAAAATGGAAGAACTAGTTGCTGAAACGAAATTGACTGGAGTGCAGAAATCTAAAAAGGAGTAGACAGTATTTGCCCGAATATTAGGTCAGATACCCTAGTGCTTTCATCATAATGCAGAAAGGGCAATCATCATCCCATAAGAAGGTTCGCGCCCTGCGGTATTAACCCTTTGGATTCCCGGCGGGGTATAACTTTGTTTACAAAAACCACTGCGGGGCATCACGTCGTTATTTAAATAATAATTTCGTCAGTCTACCTCATGACCGCAGAGGAGCACAAAGTCGTCAAGAGGATCCTTTCTGCAGGGTCGGCCGGCGTGAAAAAGACTGATCTGCGCAAGGAGCTTGGAGGAGACATAGACACAGTTTTAGAGAAGGCAGTCAGTAGGGGAGAAGTTTTCGTAGACAAGAAGGCGAGCGCGTACTATTGCTTCCACAGAGATCACTACGTCCAGAGCCTGCTCAACTCCGACCCGAGGTTCAGGTTGACCTACGACATGCTCAAGTCTATTGAAGAGTCAGTCAGCACAATTGCAAAGAACGTTTCCCACCTTGCGAGGGTCATGCTGGAGATGAAGAACGAACAACAGTCATCGCTCTTCCAGCAGCAACTTGCCAATTCTGCTGCCGCATCGGCAGCGCCTAGGAGAACCATGAACGTTTACGATTTCAAGAAAGAATTTGATGTTGCCCTTGCCAACTCTACTTCTTCAATTGGCTGGGTCGAGCTTGCAAAGTTAAGGAACGAGCTGTGCGACAAGTGCGGCCTCTCTTCTGACGAGTTCTACCGGCTTGTCGAGGAGCTGACGAACCAGAATCAGGACAAGTATGAGCTTTCCACTGGAGGCGGCGAAGGCGTGATGGTCCGCGGCCTTTTGCATGGCTTTGTGAGGTGCATCTAGCAGTTGTACCCTTACAAGCTGGACCGCAACCCGTACCCGAGCAGCCCGACCCCTACCCTCATCGACGCCCGGATACTTGGGGGCAAGAGGCACAGGAAGGCCAAGGCTGCGCTGATGGCTTGCATTTCGGATCTTGCATCAAAGGTTATTGCCAGTGGGAGCGCGACTGACAAGGACTTTCGCCTAGTCACCGTGATACAGGATGTCGGCTCTGGCAAGACCCACCTTGCGCTGCACACCAAGGGGCTGAAGGAGGTTTCCGATAATGCCGTTGTTTCGTACGTCGACCTGTCGCAGATATCTCCGCGCAGCATGCACAGCCTCTACAGCGCAATGCTCGCAGGGTTTACAGACGACTACATTGCGACGCTCAGGCAGGTAGTAGTGAAATATCTGCAGGACAGGGCCGAGCGCAACATCAGGAGCGCCAGAAAGATATTCAACTATGGATTTATGGATTCGCTAAAGGGTAGAACCTTGGAGGACAAGGCAGCGCAGCTCTTGCGAAACGAGCTGGTGCCCAATTATTCTGCCATCGATCAGACCCTTAGCAAGGAATTCTCGCCGGTAGAAATCGCGATACTAAAGCTGGTAATTGAAGGCAAGTTCAGGGCTGACGCACAGAACGTGGCTACGCTTGAAGACGTTATAGCAAGCCTGGCAGCACTCTCGAGCCTGAACCTGAAATTCCTGCGCAAGTTGACGCTATTCCAGATGGACGAGTTTGATTCGGACAAGGAATCGGTCGAATTTGTCAAGGCGGTGATTAACGCACACCTGCCGTCAACGATTCTGATGCTGATATTCACGCCGTTCTCATACAACGAGATAAGTAGGGCAAATGTCTCTGTGTTTGATAGGCTGGAAAAGGCAAATTACAAGATCGACCTTGCTGGCTCTAACACGCTTGAAGAGATAATCGATATCGTGCTTGAATACATTCGCCACCACGACGGGACCAAGAGCTTTACGGCAGAAGCGGAGCGAGACCTGGCGGCAAAGGTCAAGGTGATTTACGATGAGTTCTCTGACTTTCGCAACGTAAGGTCGATGCTCAACATCATGTATCACGCCACTGAAAACGCTGCAAAGCGCAGCATCGCATCGATAGACGAGCAGGCAATAGACGACACTATCAAAAACGTCTACCCGGGCCTGCGCATAAGGGGCAGCGTAATGGATGTCCCGATCTCTGACTTTATCAAGATAAGGCGCAACTGCAACGACATCCAGACGCTTGAGACCGGTGTCCGTACCGCAGTCAGGGACCTAGTGAACTATGCCCACGAAGTGGGAGCCGTGGCGAGGCCACAGTCAGCGGACGGCAAGGGCAATGGCATCGACATAATTTTTAGCGACCCGTACGGAACCAACGTGGCGGTTGCTGTAGTCATAAACAGAGACCATGCAAAGAGCTTTGAGCAAATATCAAATACGCTCAAGTCGACAGGCTTTGTGGACAAGCTGGTGATACTGACAAACGCCAACACTACGGCTGGCACGAACGGCAGCACTGTTGTCAACATCGACCGCTGCAAGATGATAGACCTGATCTACTTTAGCAATAAGTACAAGAACAACGAGATGCAGCAGGACGACTCGCAGCGGGCCCTGATGCTTGCAAAATCAATAAGACTTTGCTAAGCGCCGCAAACTCTTTTATGAATGAATTGCTATTGCTTGGTGTGGGAGAAAACGGCATACCAGACGACGATCCACGTTTCAGGTGCAACATATGCGGCAGCAGGGCCGACTTTGTCGTCCAGCTCGAGCTTGTCAAGGGCAACAGGAAATACAACGCTCTGCATTCCCAGCAGATGCCGTTCTACCTCTGCAAGCATCATGAATATGTCTACAAAAAGATGCAGAGGAGCATAGAACTTAAGGACTACTTCTCTGAAACCATAAAGGAAAACCAGTAATGCCAAAGAGAAACTTTACCACGCTCGAAGAGTTCAAGGCGCACCTGCACAAAGAGGGCGCGACTCTCGTAGAATTTTCCGGCAACAAAGTGCCGTGCATTCTGATAAGCCAGAAAAAGTACGACGAGATGCTGCACAAGGTGTTTGGCAAAAAGGTGGCAGCAGACACGGTGCTTGACCTATTCTACGACGGGCAGGACGTTTTTGTGGACGTCCAGATAAAGTTCCTCGACACCGACTTTGAAGAAAACTATTTGCTTTACGCAAATGACATGATCGAGTTTTTCGAAGCACTGGCGGAAAGCGGCCTGATCGCCCTTGCGCCTGATATGCAGACATATACCAATTCGCAGAACACGTTCATGATCCAGCTCCCCAAAAAGGACGCCGCCGAGCGCGCGCTTGAAATAATCAAGTCAAATGCCAAAAAGCACAACAAGTAGCATCGTATGTCGCCGGTCACGAGGGTAGCATCCCAAACAGCATGAAAATAACGGCCACAGCAAAAGCTATGGCAATCAGCCCTTTGGCAGTCAGGCTCAGATACACTCCTGATTCCTTGCCCTATCGGCATTAATTTCCTTTTCCATTCTGGCTGCCAAGGTAGCAGAATTAATAACAGGCTCTGGACAAGATTTAGATGATGGCGCGCACACGAAGCAAAAAACAGCAACCCATCGAGAGCAAGGACGACAATCAGGGAGTGCCGATGGAGATAGACACCCACTACCGGATGTACGGCAAGCACGCCTGGGAGGTCGAGTATGGCGAGCGGTGCCCGACCTGCAACAAGAGGATTGACGAATTTGGCTTTTGCGCTTGCGGCAGCAGCCAGTAATAATATTTAACGATTGTAGAAAATGAATAGCTCGCTAGAGAATTATTATATGCTACTTATATCGCATGTTAAGCTACAGCAACCATGATTTGGACAATAGTGTGGGTTGTGCTGGGCATTATAGTGCTGCTCATACTGCTAAGGGTTCTGTTCGGGCTGATCTAAAATGCTGGACAAGCTGATGGACAAATTGATAGAAAGCGCCGCCTCGGCCTATATGCCCAAACTGGAAGAGATGGCAGAGGCAAGGCGCGCGGAGCTCTTGGAGATCAGGTCGAAGGTAAGGACTAACCCGGAATGGGTGGAGATGTGGCTTGACAAAGAGATCGAAAAGCTGTCCAGCATGGACATCAAGGATCTGATGGGAAAAATTTCATGAGTGCGACGGCCGGGATTTGAACCCGGGTTACCAGATTGGCAATCTGATGTCCTAGACCAAACTGGACGACCGTCGCGCCGTCATAACCCTACGATACTGCAACGTTATTTAAAGCGTACGTGTTGCTAGACGAGCAGTATTATCGTAGAGTAGCCCCTGCTTTCAGTGACATAGTCGCCCTCAACTTCTTCGACGACTGCTGTGATAGAGATGAGGTCGTGTCGCTTGCAGCCCTTGGTGTCGATAATGATATAGTCGTCGAGGATATCTGCGCCCCTGAGGCTCTCCTTGCTTACTGTAAAGTTCACCGGCGAGCTGGAACTGATCAGCAATAATTGATCCTTCTGATAATTGCCGATGCGCGCAAGCCGGCTAGGTCGCGGCGTCGCCTTTACATTCACTCTTACTTCGCTCACCGGGTGTGTCGTGTAGCGGCTCAGCCTGTTCACAACGACGTCGAACTTGAACGGATAACCAGCGGTATTCTCGGCCATCTTGTTGACGCCGTCGTTCATGACAATGTCCACCTTTTTGATAGTAGTACCGTACCTTGCTATCCAGTCATTGGTGGTCTTGACTATGCTGCTGATGACTGATTTTCTCCTTGCAGTTTCCTGATCGCCCAGCTGGTAGCGGTCAACCCAGTCCATGTAGTCACGGCTGATGTCAGTTATGAACTCGGCGCAGGTGTTCTGGTAGTCCTCAATACTAATCGCACGTTCCGAGCCGGTGTCAGTGGCAAACATCTTCTAGCATCAATGCAGCATGCCAGCATAAAAACGTGAATAATTGAATGGTTGTTGTTTCGTTGCCCCGTTATTATGAAACTCACATCGTCATTATCCTTGTGATGGCCGCTCATAACCAAACACGACCTCCACATGATAGACCTTCTTGAGATTATTATCCTCGTAAATCAAGATTGCCTCATACTCTGGGGGATAGTAAGAAGACATCTGGAACCTTTCAACTATTTGCTTTCCTTCCAAGTATCCTGCATTAATGGGCGGAATCCAATGATCATAATGGGTAGTTTCCGTTTGCTCGTGCCATGGCTTCTCTTAACGATGGCAATTCGGCAAGGTCATCGTCTGCAATCTTGAATCTGTTTTCAATGCTTGGCAATGCATTTTCGTCTTCTTCACCTCTTATATCACTATTATCCAAGCCGGTATGAGGAGATAATACGCTGTTATTGCTGTGGCAACAGCTATTGCTGCACCGGCAGATATCAATAATTTCTTGTTTGTGTTTGACATCATAGCCGTCGTCGGCATCTTCAATTTTTTAGAAATCTTCTTGTTGCTATGCCACTATTAACTACTTCTATGTTGTTATAAGATTTTGCCCAAACGATTGATGATGCTTTTATTATTCGCTAAGAAGTTCTGCCATCTTTTTTGCCTGATAGGTTATCATCATGTCCGCACCGGCCCGCTTTATAGACGTCAGGAATTCGGCCATTACCGCATTCTCGTCGATCCATCCATTCAGCGCTGCCGCCTTTATCAGGGCGTATTCGCCAGAGACGCTGTAGGCACATATCGGCAGGCTGGTCTTTTGCCTTGTGCGGTATATCAGGTCAAGGTACGGGATAGCCGGCTTTATCATGATAATGTCGACGCCCTCTGCAATGTCTGTCTCAACCTCGCGCATCGCTTCTCTTGCGTTTGAAAATGGCATCTGGTACGTCTGCCTGTCGCCAAACTCAGGCGCCGAGTGGGCAGCGTCGCGAAATGGTGCGTAAAGCGGCGACGCGTGCTTGGCAGAGTAGCCCATTATAGCGATATCTGTAAAGCCAGCGTCGTCAAGGCCGCGGCGCATCGCCTGCACCTGCCCGTCCATCATTGCAGATGGCGCGACAATGTCCGCGCCGGCTCTCGCGTGGCTGACTGCGACTTTGGCAAGCGTGTCTATGCTGCTGTCATTGTCTATCTTTTTGTTCATGACAAGCCCGCAGTGGCCATGCGTCGTGTACTGGCACAGGCAGACGTCGGTGACTACTGCCATCTTGCTCCCAAACTGCTTGCGCACTAGCTCTATTGACTGTTGCACAATGCCCTTGTCATCAAATGCTGCGGCGGCCTTTTCGTCCTTGCGCGCCGGCAGACCAAACAGGATTACAGCGCGGATGCCAAGGTCAGAGATTCGCTCGACTTCGCCGGCCAGCTTCCCAAGGGGCAGCCGCTGAATGTCGGGCATCGAGCTGATCTCTTCGGGCTTTTTCAGCCCCTCCTGAACGAACACCGGCGCAATGAGGTCCTTGGCCGACAGGTGCGTTTCCTGCAAGAGGTCCCTTACCGCAGGCGTGGTCCTGAGGCGTCGCAGTCTGACGTTTGGAAAAGCATTACTGCTGTTATTGCTTTTCTTCATACTTGAACAACTTGGCTATTATCTTCATCAGCTCTTCGCTTTGCCCAGATTCGATCTCTTTTCGGAGGTTGTTCATTGGAGTTGAAAGCACCCCTTCAACTATGGCGTACGAAAATTGCTCTATCACCTTGGCTTCGTCCGGCCCAAGCTTTTTGCTCAGCATGGATAGCGCTTTTTTCAGCTCGCGCTCGCGTATCATGTCGACGCTCTTGAACACTGAGACTACCACCGGCTCGGCCTTCATCCTCTTCATTATCGTGTCAACCGACTTCATTTCGTCTTCAATCATTTTCTCAGCATACCGTACCTCCTTCATGCGGGAGCGCATGTTCTTGCCCACCAGCTCGGCTATCTGGTCCATGTTGATAAGTTTTACACCGTGGATGGTCGTGACCTTTTCGTCCACGGTCCTCGGGTTTGAAAGGTCAAATATCATCATTCCTCCTCCTCCCTTCCTGTCCTTCACGGCATTCTCTACTCTCTCGTACGTAAGGAGGCGGTACGGCGCCTTTGTGGCCGTAAAGACAAGATCTACTTTGTGAAGCATTTCAAGCGCGGTGTCAAACGGGATCGGAGTGCCTGCTACCGTGTTGGCAAACGACTGGGCTCTTTCCGGAACCCTACTTGTAACCATGAAATTTACGTCGCGTTTTTTCAGCACCTTTGCAACCAGAGTTGCTGCTTCGCCCGTTCCAATCAGCATTACCTTTTTCCCCTTTAGGTCATCAAAGTACTCCTCGGCAATGTTCATCGCGATAGAGGCAATCGAGACGTTACCCTTGTTGATGCCTGTGGCGGTCCTCACCCTGCTCCCTACCCTGAGCGCCCTGTCAAATATCACCGAGAGGTTCGAGCTGGCGTAGCGGCTAGAGCGCGAAAATTCAAAGGCCCGCCTTACCTGGCCGATTATTTGGTCCTCGCCGACAACAAGTGAGTCAAGTCCTGACGTCAGCTTCATGAGGTGCATTGCCGCGTCCTTGCCTCTGCTGACCTCAGCAACAGCAAAGTCGCCCTTTCCAGAAAGGCCCGCGGCCGCCGCCCACTCTTCAAACAGCCTTTCCTCGTCAGGGTTCTTTGCCGCTGCAAAGACTTCTACCCTGTTGCAGGTCTGGAGTATGACGCATTCGTCAAAGCCAGATTTCAGGAATTTCTTATGGGCGCCATCAACGTCCTTGAACGTGAATTTTTCAAGCATGTGGATGGGGGCATTTCGATAGGTGACGCGCGCATTGATAAGTTGGACAGCAGGAGGCGCAACAGCTGATGGTGGCGTTGTCTTTACCGCTGCCGTCATTTGCTTTTTCTCTCCCATTTCTGCAACAGCTCAAGCGTCGCGCTTTTAGCATCTTCAATCCTATCTTCCTTAATAAGGTTCTGGATTTTCCTGTCATTTACTAGAGAATACAGAAACTCTTTGCGCTCGCCCACTGTTTTGATCTTGGGCCGAGCTGCCTGGCGCGCAAATTCCTGCAGCTTGGCATTTTCGATGTCCTCTTTTCTGATTATCCTGCGAAGGATGCGTTCTGCTCTTATCCTGACTTTGCGGGCCATTATCGGGCTCTTGCCAGACGTGGAAATTGCAACTTGCATTACGCCTTCGATGTTGACGATGGAAGCATAGGAAAAGTCGCTGATAGGCGGGTCGTCTGCGGCGTAGACAAACGCTCTCATTTCGCGCCCCTTTTCGACCAGCCGGCGGTTCAGCTCTTTGTCGTCGGTGGCGGCAAGGATCAAGAACGCGTCGGGGTAATTGTCGAGTATACTGGCGTCTCTGAGCCTTGCCTTGACAAGCTCTATCTTACCAAGCCCGGCCTGCTCTGTCAAAAAGCGGTTGACCCTGTTACTTATCACCGTAATTTTGCAGTCCTGACCGAGAAGACCTTTCACCTTCCTGACGCCTTCTGTCCCGCCGCCTATGACTACGGCGTGCTTGCCCTTCAGGTTCAGGTCAACTATCAACTATCTAGCACCAAAAGGTTACGAACGATGAAATTTTGCGAATTATCTTTATTTAATCGTTCAGATGGATGCAGGAATTTCCCTAATGTGGTATCCTTTTGAGGTAGTTGGCGTCAACAGTTACTGGTATCTGGTAAGGCGAGTCAAGCAGAACCACCGTGGCTTCCTGTTTTTCATAGTCGACGCGGGTTATCTTGGCCTTCATGGACTTGAACGGGCCAGCTATGACCTCGACCGTGTCGTCGATGTTCAGCTCCGACACGACCGGCTTCTTGACCAGGTACCCTTCGATGTCCTTGAACGGCAGGTCACCCCTTATCTGGCCCCTGACGTGCCTAATGCCAGACAGCGCCTCATACGCCACGTTAGAGTCAGGCGCCTCGACAATGATGTAACCCTTAAAGCTGTCAAGCACCATGATCGAGCGTATCCCTATTTTCTTGGCATTCACCCTTGTCTGGAGCAGGCTTGCCACCACGCGCTCCTGTCCTCCGGTTGTGCGGATGGCAAAGAACTTGGAGTCGCTTGCCGGCCTGTCTGCCTGCGGCGGTGCCGGCTTGGCAGGTGGGGGCATGGAGGCCGGCTCCTCTTCTTCCTCTGCTTGGGCCGGTGCGGCAGCAACTACCTGTTCTTCAGTTGCAGCAGGCTCCTGGTCTCCAGCTTCTCCTCGAGAATCCTGATTATTGTCATCAAAATTAGCATCTTTAAGACCCATTTCTTCTTTTTGGATTTCTCTTACCTTATCGCTCATCCTATGTCAAGTATGCGGAAGCTAATGCAATTTATAAATTTACTTTATTAGAATAATGCTAAAATTACAACTATTCGCAACCACAGGAGTTGCAGGACTATATCCTTGTGGCCTCAAGCCAGGACCTTGCAGGAGCAACAATGATCGGCTGCCTGAAGGCAGATATAGGCTTTACGGCAAGCGTCGATAGAAAGGGCGCCGGCGAATCTTTCATCTCACCCAGCCACAAAAATGTCAAGCTCCATATCCACAACGGCAGCCTGCTTCACCTTGAAAACTTGGACGAAGTCTACCCCGACGCCAGCTCATTCATTTTCCTCTCGAAGCACAGATCTGACAGCAAGATCCCGACGCTTACGTGTCATTGCACGGGCAACTTTGCAGACAACCCGTATGGCGGCAATCCGCGGGAAATAGCCATTTCATACCCGAGCCTGCAAAAGGCGTACCTGAAGGCGATAACTGCCGCAAGGCACAGGGTGCCAAAATACGACATCGTGATAGAGGCTACACACCACGGACCAACATCGCTCAAAAAGCCAGTCCTGTTCGTCGAGCTGGGCTCGACGGAAGAGCAGTGGGCCGACAGACATACCGCGTCGGTCATGTGCGAGACGCTCCTCGGCATTCTTGGAAACAGCCTTGAGCGCTGCAAAATGGTGGGCATCGCGCTTGGAGGAACGCACTACCCGACCAAGTTCAACAAGCTTTTGCTAGAGTCAGAGTTTGGGCTTGCAGCAGTGGCTTCAAAGCACAACCTTGAGGCAATCAACGAGCAGATGCTTAATCAAATGATTGAAAAAAGCGTTGAAAAGGTCACCCACATCATAGTGGATAGCAAGGGCCTTGGGAGCCACAAAGAGAGGATACTGAAGATGGCCGAGAAAGCCGGCCTAGAGATCCATAAAGTTTGAAATACATGTGCGTGCCATTGTGACAGTGGAATGAAGAAAGGGTTGCTAAAGGCAAACGACGTTTATGAAGTGTTGGTGCGAATACCTGAAGGCAAGGTCACGACGTATGGAGACATTGCTAGAGCCCTTGGCTGCCCTGGCGCATCGCGCGCTGTCGGCAGGATATTGAACATGAACCCCAATCCAATCGTGGTGCCGTGCCACAGGGTCGTCATGTCTAACGGCCGCATCGGCGGCTATGCCTTTGGCAAGGCAAGGAAAAAGAAACTGCTGGCAAAAGAAGGGCTGCACTTTGCAGGCGATAGCATGGATGACTTTGCAAAATGCAGGGTTGCGCTTGAAAAATTGCACTAGCGGGTCTTGGCTTCCTTTACCAGATCGCGAAGGTGAGCAAGCGACCTTACCTGTCCGCCGTTGACCTTCTTGTATAGCTGCCAGTAGACCTCGTTGGTGATGTCCTTTCGCTCCTTGAGCACCTTGAGATGGTAGCGCATCGACCTTACCCTGACGACGTAGACTTGCTTCTTGCCTGCCCTTGCTGTTTTCTTGCCCTTCTTTGAGCCAGGGCCCTTGCCGTGTACCTTCCACACAGAGCGTTTCTCCATTGCCCTGCCCCTTGAAGTACCCTTTGGCTGGACTGTCCATATCGCGCCACTGTTGACAAGCGAGCGGATGTTTTCGCGGGTAATAGAATCGGCGACATCTTCAAGCCTGTCTGGCTCAAAGCGGACCCTGTTGGCTCCAACGCCAAGAATTCTTGCAACAAGCTCGCGCTTTTTCTTGATATTGACTACCATTATTTTACGACTCCTCCTTTTCTTCTTCAGCCTTCTTGGGGGCCAGCTTGCCGGCGTTAAGTACCTTGATGTCAAGCTCGTTTGCCTTGGCGATTATTTCCATCCTCTTTCTCCTGCCGACCGTGTGTCCAAGCCTCGCCGCGTCCTTTTTAGGATCCAGCTTCACCAGCTCATTTACGTTATGAATGACATTATCAGTATAGCCTGACGGGTGGAGGCCCCTTGCGCCTTTCGGGCCCCTGTAGCCGACCTTGACTATGGCCGGCATGCCTGACTTTTGCTTCCTTATCTTGTTGTCCTTGCCCTTGGGCTTTCTCCAGTTCTCGGCAAGCCTGTCGTACCTCCAGCTCTCCTGGCGTATGAACTTGGGTCGCCTGCCGGAAACCTTCTTTCTGGCCGCAATTAATTCTTCATTAATCACCATAGCGATACGTAAGACAGAAAACTAGTTTATTACAATATATACGTTGTTTTTCTATTCTTTGCAGTATTTCTGCCAAAGCTCTTGGATAGAAAACCTGCGGGCTTGCTGCTGGTTGGTTACACGGCTGTGTTGTCTTTTTGGCGGCAGAGCGTGAGGGTGTGGCGCGAGCCCTTGTATTCGATGTTGGCAGAGAGCGAGACTGATCTGTTGTCCTCAAACCTGCTCGTAAACTTGATCAGGTCCCCCACCTGCGTCTCTTCTTCTGCGCCAAGCCTGCGCGAGTAGTCCCACAGGCCTGAATGCTTTACGCCTGCGTTCTCGGCAACCCACAGCACTTCTGCCAGCGCGGATGTGGCCTGCACTTCACCTCATTCGATGCTTGCTGCAGGGCCGCCGTCGGCACATGTCCTTATCTCCAACCAGACATCTTCGAATTCTAACGCCGGTATGACATGCGCGCAGTGCTATATTGTTAGTGGAGTATGTAGCAATGATGCGTAAAAAGTATAGATCAATATTTAATAAGGAATAGCTGCGACCATAACCTTAATTCGGGGGGACAGCGGCTTTTCGAAATGACTACTACCTGTGGTGAATAATGCGTGGTAGAATCAAGCAGCAATAATGAAAGCAGCGGCCGCCAGATATACATGCCCAACGAGCTGATGCGCTTCATTCAGCGCGACACATATTCCCTTTTGATCAAGGGCTTTGCCGGCACCGGCAAGACCACGCTTGCGCTAACCATACTGCGGGCGCTTGAAAGCAAGAACAACTTTTTCTACATCTCGACAAGGATATCGCCCAAGCAGCTCTTCCAGTACTACCCGTGGCTTGGCAAGTTCATCGAGCAGCCGGCCAAGCCCGCAAATCCGGGCGAAGGTGCGCCAGAGCACGGGATCATACCGTCTTTTGAGGACGCAAGGCTTGACGAGCCCGAGTCGCTCTTTGAAAGGATCACGAACCAGCTGATGGACATCAAGTCGCCGATAATCATTATCGACAGCTGGGACGCCATTGCATCGTTCATGGACAAGGAGGCGCGCCTGAACAACGAGCGAGTCCTCCAGACGTGGAGGGAGAGGGCCGGCGCCAAGCTGATATTCATAAGCGAGCACCCCGCTGACACGACGCTTGACTTCCTAGTCGACGGCATCGTGGAGCTGAAGCAGATCCGCCATGAGAACATGAGGGTGAGGGAGATATCCCTGCTTAAGCTCCGGGGTGTGCGCATAGACAAACCGTCGTACATCTATACCCTTGACAACAGCCTGTTCCGCAGCTTTGAGCCTTACCGCCCTCCAAAGTTCCTGCTCGAGCCGCGGCGCAGGCTAGCAGCTGGCAGCCTAGATGCCTCGTCAGAGCAGATAAAGAGCGGCTACCCTGTGCTGGACGCCGCCCTTGTAGGAGGCTTTCCGAGGAAAGGCGTGACGCTGCTCGAGCTCGATTCGCACATAAACACTGCAGTTGCGGTGGCTTTTCTTGCGAGGCTGGTGTCGAATTTTGTTTCAACAGGAAATCCTGTGCTGTTCCAGCCCTTTGATTGGATAGACCCGCGCACCATCATGAACTATCTTGAGCCGTGCCTGCCGGCGGGAAAAAAGAGCCTCTTCCAGATACTGTGGTCTGGCAAAGTGAGCGGGCTGTTGGACAACGTGATGGTAGTGCCGGCGGCGCAAAAGAAGCAAGAGCCGTTGCTTGCAGCAGCAGCTGCCATGATAAAGCACAAGCATCCCGGCAAGCTCCTGCTGAACATAATAGGCATAGACATCATGCAAAAGTCCCTTCTGAATCCAAAGGATGTCAGGGACGGGATAAAGCAGCTGATGTCTGCGGTAAGGGCCAGCGACCTCTCGATAGCGGTGATAGGCCGCTCTCAGAAGGATATGCTGGAATATCTGTCAGAAATCTCGGACGTGCACCTGCGCCTCTTGATGATAAACGACACATTGTTTTTGCAGGCGCTTGTCCCGGCTTCCACGCTTTACGCCGTGGTGTTTGATGGCAGAGGCGGGATCAGCCTCGAGCCCGTGGTATAATCATCTCATGTGCTCAGGTGGTAATACTCGTCTGCCAGATTCTCTTCTATGCCTACAGGCAAAAGCTCCTTCATCTGGTCGTAGTAAGACAGGAACCTGCCCCCCTTAGGCGTTATCTTGTATAGCATCTTGTCGCCATTGTTCAGCTCCTGCACAAGGCCGCTCTTGATAAGCGAATCGAGGTACAGCTTGCACTGGTCGTTGCTGAGCATGGCCTTGTACATTATCTTGGTGCGGGTCTCCTCCTTGCCAACAGACTTTAGTATAGCGGCAATGACTTCGTACCGACTGCGGTTTTTCATGATATATAGCCGGCTAAAATAAAACATACATTTCATATAATTAGAGTGGAACTATCGGATAGAAGCATCATTCACTTTGCTATGCGAGAGAGGGCGGGGGAGCCTTTGTGAAGAGCGCCGCCAGCTGCCTGTAGTGCTGGATGAACTTTTTGCCGAGATCTGTAGTCCTGTATATGTAGCGCTTGGAGTTTGGGCGCTCCTGTATCATTTCAAGCATGCCGCTGTCGAGAAGAAACTGCAGGTACTGGTTTATCTGCTTGGAATTCAGGTTACATCGATACATCACGTGAGTCTTTCTCGCGCCGTTTTCGCACATCAACAGTATGAACTCTATAATCTCTAGCCATCCCCTATTACTCCAGCCTGCAGCGTTTAGTGGCAACTTACTATAAAACCTCAAATTGTATCGCTTTTAATGCTAAACATACTTTTTAATCCAACAAGAACCTAGAAGATTTTTTGACTTT
>DAINRX010000015.1:14022-18739 GCA_036741635.1 Nitrososphaera sp. | reverse complement strand
GGACGGCCGATTAGCAATTTTTGTTAATTATTCCAGCTTCACATAACTTCTAAGCGGCGCCAGTGTCGGCGTGTTACTGCTTAACCATTGTAGAGTCTTGGTAAACGAGCTTGCCGCCTCAATCGTCGTCAGCACAGGAATCCCCATCTCTACTGCCTTCCTGCGTATCTGGTACTCGTCATACAGCATGCCCATGTACTTTTCAATCGTAGAAGTAGCCGGAATGTTGATGATAAAATCGATCTTGCGCTTATACAACAAATCAGCAATGTTTGGCTTGCGGTCCGGCTCGCTTATTTTGTAGACCAGCTGCACGTCCTTGAAGCTGTTGTTCTCCATGAATTCTGCCGTGTGCTCTGTCGCAAGCATCTTGTAGTTCATGGACGAAGTGAGCGACACTATCGGAAGCAGCTTCTCCTTGTTCTTCTGCCCTCCGACCGTTATCAGCGCCGTCCCAGACAGCGGTAGCGAATAACCGGCCGCCATGTACGCCTTTGATAACGCGTCGTAAAAGCTGTTGCCAAAGCACGCGACTTCGCCTGTCGACTGCATCTCGACGCCAAGCACGATGTCAGAGCCTTCCAGCTGCATGAACGAAAATTGCGGGACTTTAATTCCAAAGCCGGTGGTCTTGAGCCACAGGTCCTTTGCGGCCGGAGGCAGGCGCTTGCCGGTCATCGCCTTTGCCGCCAGGTTGATAATATTAAAGCCGACGAACTTGCTCACAAAGGGCATCGAGCGCGACGCCCTGACGTTTGCCTCTATCACCGACACCTCCTCGTCCTTCACAAGGTACTGGATGTTGAACGGCCCCTTGACATTGAGAGCCTTGCCTATCCTGGCCGTGTGATCCACTATGGTGTCGATCGTCTTCCTGTCGAGCCGCCAGGGCGGGATGCTCATCATCGCGTCGCCCGAGTGCACGCCTGCGTTGTCTATATGTTCAATGACCGAGCCGATAATGACTTCCTTGCCGTCTGAAACGGCGTCCACCTCGACCTCGGCAGCGTCCTGCAGGAACTTGCTGATGACTACCGGATGATCGGGGCTGACGTTCGTGGCGTCGGTCAAGAATCGCTCGAGCTGCTGCTCGCCCCACACCACCTTCATGGCGGCGCCAGAGAGTACGTAGGACGGCCTGACCAGCACCGGGAAGCCGACTGTGTCTGCAAATTCCTCTGCTTCTGCAAGCGAGGTGAACTTCCTCCACGCCGGCTGCTTTATGCCGAGCGTGTCGAGCATCTGGCCGAATTTCGCCCTGTCCTCCGCCCTGTCGACGTCTTCGCTGCTAGTGCCAATGATGGTGACGCCGTTCTTGGCAAGCTTCGGCGTTAGGTTGTTTGCCGTCTGGCCGCCGACGCAGGTGACAACGCCTGTCGGCTTTTCCTTTTCGCAGATGTCAAGCACGCGCTCGAGCGTCAGCTCTTCGAAATACAGCCTGTCGCAGATGTCATAGTCCGTCGATACCGTCTCGGGGTTGCAGTTGATGACCGAGATTTCCTTGACGCCGTTCTCCTTGAGGCCCCATACCATGTTGACTGTCCCCCAGTCAAACTCGACGCTGCTTCCGATCCTATAAGGGCCGGCGCCAAACACAATCATCCTGCTGTCCTTGCCATTGTTATCTTCGACCTTGATGTCGTCGGCCTGGCCGCCGTACGTCAAATACAAATAGTTGGTCTTGGCCGGCCACTCTGCCGCCAGCGTGTCTATCTGCTTGACGACAGGCTTGATGCCGAATTTCTCGCGGAACGACCTGACCTGCATCTCGTCAAGGTTCTGGCAGCGGGCGATCTGCTTGTCGGAAAAGCCCATTTTTTTCGCATTCCTTATCAGGTCCTCGTCAACGATGGTGGACTTGCGAAGCCTGTCTTCCATGTCAACGATGTTCTTTATCTTGGTCAGGAACCAGGGGTCGACTGCCGACAGCTGATAAATCCGCTCGATAGTCATGCCGGCCTTCATGGCCTCGACGACTGCGAATATTATCTCATCGTTTGGATGGATTAGCGCCTGCTCTATCCTCTCGATGTCTTCTGGTGCGGGCGCTGGAGAGGAATTATTGTTGGCGTTTGCGACAAGCCCGTCCTTGCCCATGTCGCACATCCTGATCGCCTTTTGCACTACCTCTTCAAAGCTCCTGCCAATCGCCATCACTTCACCCACCGACTTCATGGCGCTCCCAAGCTTGCGCTTGACAAGCTCGAACTTGGAGAAGTCCCACCTAGGCATCTTCAACACGACATAGTCAAGCGACGGCTCAAAGCACGCCGTGGTGGCTTTGGTAATCCTATTGATAAGTTCTGGCAGCGAATATCCAAGGCCAATCTTGGCGGCCATGTACGCTAGCGGGTAGCCTGTGGCCTTGCTTGCCAAAGCCGACGATCGCGACAGCCTTGCGTTGATTTCAATTGCAGTATATTGTTCAGATGTTGGATCAAGCGCGTACTGGATGTTGCACTCGCCCATGATGCCGCAGTAGCTTGTAGCCCTAATGGCCGCCGAGCGCAGCATGTGGTACTCATAGTTGTTGAGCGTCTGGGAAGGCGCGATGACAATGTTGTCGCCAGTGTGGACGCGCATGGCAAGGACGTTTTCCATGTTGCATACTATGACGCTGTTGCCCATGTAGTCGCGCATCACCTCGTACTCTATCTGCTTCCAGTGGCCCACATAGCGCTCTATCAGGATCTGGTGGACCATGCTGAGGTTGAGGCCGCGCTGCGCTATCTCCTGCAGCTCGTACTCATTGTGCGCGACGCCCCCGCCCCTGCCGCCAAGCGTGTAGGCGACCCTGATGATGACCGGGTAGCCTATCTCTTTTGCAGCCTTGAATGCCTCCTGCAGCGAATTGACTGCAAAGCTCTGCAGCACCGGCACGTCGCTTTTTATCATAGCCTCCTTGAAGAGCTGCCTGTCCTCTGTGATCTCGATTCCTCTTATCTGGGTGCCAAGGACCCTGATGCCATATTTCTGCAATACGCCCTGCTCGTGCAGCGCGACGCCGCAGTTGAGCGCGGTCTGGCCGCCAAAGCCCAGCATTATCGAGTCGGGCTTTTCTGCCTGTATAACTTTTTCAACATAGTCCGTGTTGATTGGCACAGGGTACACTTTGTCTGCAAAGCGCGTGTCCGTCTGTATCGTCGCGATGTTGGGGTTTATGAGTACGCTCTTGACTCCCTCCTCGGCAAGTGCCTTGAGGCATTGCGAACCGGAGTAGTCGAATTTGCGGCCAGTTTTTATTGCTGGCTTTCGCCCGCTTCTCCGATCTTGATTGCCCCACTTCCGAGGACGAGAACCTTCTTTATTGTCTCATCTCTTGGCGACCTTTCTCCCTCCTCCAACTTTCTTTCTCGCTGCTTTAGCTCTTGGCGACCTTTTCTTTTTTACCACTTGCTCTTCAATCACAGGCGGCTGCTGTTGCGTAATTCCGTTTGCGATAACTTCTTTGAACCTGTCAAACACAAACATGCAGTCGTAGGGGCCCGGCGACGCTTCCGGGTGGAACTGGACAGCGATTATCGGCTTGCCCTTGTGCTCGATGCCCTCTACCGTGTCGTCGTCGGCGTTTGAGAACCACACCTTAAAGCCGGTCTTGCCCAAGCTCTTTGGGTCGATGCCGTAGCCGTGGTTCTGGCTCGTCACGTAGACTTGGCTGTTGCGCTTGTCCACGCACGGCTTGTTCTGGCCCCTATGGCCAAATTTCAATTTGTAAGTGTCGGCGCCGCCCGCAAGCGCAAGGATCTGGTTGCCAAGGCAGATGCCAAGCGTGGGCGTGGCCGTCTTGATCAATTTCTTGGCAGTCTTGATGGTGTCTGTGCAGACCTTGGGGTCTCCGGGGCCATTGCTTATCACCACACCCTTTGGGCTGTACGACATTACCTGCTCGTAAGTGGCGTGCCACGGCAGGCGGATCACCCTGTAGCCTGTGCGCATGATGTTGCGGATGATGCTGAACTTTACGCCGGTGTCCAGCACGACGACGCATTCTTTGCTCTTGTCGCCGTACTCCTGCGGCTGGCTTGTCGAGACTTCTGGCATAAAGTTCAGGCCCTCATATTTCGCGCCTGCAAGTACCTTCTTTAGCCTTGAATCGTCAATTATTGCATCTTTTTCCGACACGACCAGCGCGCCCATCATGACGCCGTGCACGCGCAGCTTTTTTGTCAGCTCGCGAGTGTCGAGGCCGTAAATGCCGGGTATCCTTTCCTGATAAAGCCACTGGTCAAGCGTCTTAGTGACGCTCCAGTGGCTTGCAATGTCCGATAAATTATGAATCAGCAAAGCCTTGGCCTGAATCCTGTCTGACTCGAAGAACTTTGGCAACCCGTACTCGTCCTTTACATCAAAGCTTGGCACGCCATAGTTGCCCACCAGCGGGTAGGTCAGGCAGAGTATCTGGCCGCGGTACGACGGGTCGGTCAGAGTTTCGGTGTAGCCCACCATCCCCGTGTTAAAGACAACCTCGCCGGCTATTTCTGAAGGGTAGCCAAATCCGACGCCTTCAAAAACGGTGCCATCTTCTAGCATCAGCTTGGCCGCGTAGCCAGTATAGGTTTGCTGGAGTATAGGAATTTTTTTGAACCCTCACCAACTGTCAAAGTAAGCAAATTTAAATTTTGCTTTAGGCCCTGACCACAGTAGCCGGCTCTTTTACCCTTGCAAAGTACAGCATAAAGCCAAGCCACGCAGCGATCTGCAGGGCGGTAAGGTACCC
>DAINRX010000015.1:12865-13922 GCA_036741635.1 Nitrososphaera sp. | reverse complement strand
CATGGAGGATGCTCATCGGGATGGCCAAAGCCAGGTACAGGCCGACGGACCAGAGTATCACCCTGCGATTGAACCGCATATACACATATACCCTCGCTCTCTTTTTCTCTTATTATGCCTAATCTGTCGTCATCGGTTAAAAAACAAATAGTAATATTGTTGGAGGCGCACCATACAACTGCCTCCAATATGTCGTCTGACAGGCAACAACCGGAACACCACCAGCGGCGCTGCTCAATCTGCAATTCGCGGTTTGCAGACAGGAAATGCTATTTTTGCGAAAGCAGGGTCTGCACTTCATGTATCGTGCCGATTAACGTGTCTGGCACGACGACAAGGTGCATTAGCTGCGACAGGAAGAAGGTAAACAAGCTCAGCCTGACAACTCTTCTAAAGAGGAACTTCCACCTCATCGGCATCATTGTAGCGTTCTGGATCTTTACCGTGTTTCCCCTTCCTTTTCTACATCTGGCCGGACTTGAAATTGATCCGAGCGCGTTCCAGCCCGTACTCATCGCCACTGCGGTCATGACGATCCCGTTCGTCTTTATGTTCATCGCGTGGCAAAAGAGGGCACCGAGGGGCTCGCAATAACATTGCATCATCGATATTTATGTAGGCGCAGCCTGTGTCATTTTCCTGTCTATTTGTTCGGCTCAAACGTAAAGCAGGTCGCTTTGCTCGCCGCTATCGTCACCATCGCGGTCTTGCTCTCGATCGTCTCGTACCAGTACTATTCTGCCACAGCATAGGAGATAAGAAAAATCGTAACAACCGAGATCCAGCAAGAAACGCGGGCAGAGTCGTTTCACCTATCCAACCTGCTTGAAAACAAGATAAGGCTCATAGACAATAACCTTGCCACTCGGGCTGCAAGCTCGTCCCTAGAGCAGCAGGACGGAGACAATGAAGACGCGCGCCTTGCGACATTGATCGTGAAATCTGATCCTTGTGCAGTGCCGCCATCGTCATTTACCACCAGCGTGACAACTCTTAGCTGGACGCACACCTCATCTGGGTCGCAGAATGCGGGCAATGGTGGAGGTGTTTGCTGCGC
>DAINRX010000015.1:6908-12765 GCA_036741635.1 Nitrososphaera sp. | reverse complement strand
GACGGGTTGGCTGCGTTCTTGCCTGCGATGTCAAACGCTGCTCCGTGCACTGGTTCAAAGAGCGCAAAATTTTCGCCAATGTTTGCCGACGGTCCCATCCCGAGGCCGCCCACAATCTGTGCAGCCTCGTCAGAGAGTATGTCGCCAAAGAGGTTTGTCGTGACAATAACGTCAAACTCTTCTGGATTGCGGATCAAGTTCATGGATGCTGCGTCAACGTATAACTCGCTATACTGTATCTTGGGGTATTTCTTTGCAACGTCCCTGCAGGTGGCCGCAAACAGGCCGTCGCCCTTGCGCATCACATTTGCCTTGTGCACCGCGACTACCCTGCGCTTGCCGTTGCGCAGAGTCGCCGTCTTAAAGGAGTATTCTGCAATCCTCCTGCTGGCCTTTTCCGACGTAATCCTGAGGGCCACAACCGTGTTTTCGTCGGCGTTAAACTCCCACCCGAGGTAAACATCCTCGGTGTTTTCCCGCACCGTGACCAAGTCTACATTGGGCGAGAGGCTTGGGATGTTCGGGTACGACTTGGCTGGCCTCACATTTGCGTAGAGGTCGAACATGCGCCTGAGAACTATTATCACGTCTGCGGCGCTTTCGCCCACCGGCCCCTTAAGGCACGCCTGCGACTTTTTGATGGTGTTGACTGAAAATTCTGGGAGCGCCTTGCTGTGCTTTGCCAGTGCAGCGTCCCCTGCGTCAACCTCGTTTATCGCAAATTTCGTAGAGGAATGGTCGCTTATCGTTTCCAGTATCTTTTTTGCGGCCGCCGCCTGCTCCGGGCCAATGCCGTCGCCTTTGATAAGCGAAATGGTGTATCTCGCCAACTGCCGATCAGATGGTCTGTCTAGCTCTTTGAGTAAAGAACCTTTCTGAGCAGTACCTTGTTGATGGCGTCCATCATTGCCTGCACTGAAGCAACGACAATGTCCTCTCCAGCTTTCCGCGCGGACACGACGTTGCCGTTCTTGTCCTCAACCTTGATTGTCACTTCAGCGAGAGCGTCAGAGCCTCCAGTTATCGAGTCGAGTCTGTACTCCCGCACCTTGACGTTTGCCATCTCGCCGGATATCTTTTGTATCGCCTTGAGCGCTGCATCGACCGGCCCGACGCCCGTCTGGGAGGCAATAAAGTCCTTACCGTCCATGTTCAGTCTCACCACTGCAGTTGGTATGATGTTCATGCCAGTCACGATGTGAAAGTCGTATAGCTTGAACTTTTCCTCAAACTTGTTGTTGTTCATGACCTCGCCAGTTATTGAAAGCAAGTCTGACGTGGTGATTGCTCTGCCCTTGTCTGCAATGTTCTTTTGCTTCTCCACTATGAGCCGGAGCTGCTCGTCGGTGGGTTTGATGCCGAAGTCCTCAAGCATCGCCCTGATGCCGTGGGCGCCTGCGTGTTTCCCGGCTTGGAGCCACCTCTTCCTGCCGACAAGCTCGGGGGCTATAGGCTCGTACGTGAGCGGGTTGTTGATTATGCCGTGCGTGTGGATGCCAGACTCATGGCCAAAGGCGTTTTCGCCTATTATCGCCTTGTTTGGCTGCACGATTATACCCATCGTGTTTGACACAAACCTTGAAGTTTCGTAGATTAGCTTGGTGTTGATGTTGTGCCTTTTGCCGTAGAGGATCTCAAGTGCCATGACAAACTCTTCAAGAGAAGCATTGCCTGCGCGCTCGCCAAGGCCGTTTATCGTGACGTGGGCGCATGCGGCGCCTGCATTGATGCCTGCGATCGCGTTTGCTACTGCAAGCCCAAAGTCGTTGTGGCAGTGGACGCTGATCGGGAGCCCTGTTGCTTCTCTGACCTCTTTGACTATCTGCGCCATGTATTCCGGCGTCCTGTAGCCTACAGTGTCAGGGATGTCGAGCCTGTCTGCGTCGGCTCTGGTCACTGCCTTAAATACCTTTATCAAGAATGCCCTGTCTGACCTCGTCGCGTCCTCAGCTGAAAATTCCACCTGCATGCCGTGCTTTTTCGCATATTCTACAGCCTTGACCGCCTTCTCCAAGACCTGCTGGGGCGTCAACTTTAGCTTGTATTGCATGTGGATGTCAGAAGTGGCAATGAACGTGTGGACATACTTCAAGTCGCACTTTATGGCGGCGTCGATGTCGGTTTCTGTAGCACGCGCAAGGCCGCACACCTCTGCCTTCAAGCCCTGCTTTGCTATCGCCTTGATGGCCTGCATCTCGCCCTGCGACACTATCGGAAAGCCCGCTTCTATCGCGTCGATTCCAAGCTCGTCAAGCTTGATTGCCACCTGCACCTTCTGTTCGGGCGTTATGGTCACGCCGGGCGTCTGCTCGCCGTCTCTGAGGGTAGTGTCAAAGATCCTGACCTTGCTCTGGCCATTGTTGTTTGTTGTTGATGATGATTTCTTTGCCGTCGCCTTCAAGTTTCCACGCCTCTTGGGAGTGCTGAAACGCCTGTCCTTGCCAGCTGTGCAATTCCATAATGCTCAACGAGGCTCTTAAACGCATCTATCTTGTCCGGCGTGCCAGTTATCTCGACAGTTATGGACTCTTTGCCGATGTCAAGTATGTTGCCGCGGAATATCGTGGAATAGTTGATTATCTCACTTCTCGTAGTCGCGTCGACCGCCTTCATCTTGATCAGCGCAAGCTCCCTGTATACCGTCTTGTCAGTGTCGAGCACCTTTACTTCGACCACATCTATCAATTTCCTGAGCTGCTTGACTAGCTGGTCAAGCGTCTTTTCGTCGCTGTTTGTGGTTATCGTCATCCTCGAGAGGTCCTGCTGCTCGGTTGACCCCACGGTAATGCTCTCGATGTTGAAATTGCGCGCCCTGAAAAGGTTGGTCACCCTGAAAAGGACGCCGGGCTTGTTCTCAACCAGAGCTGATACTATGTACCACGATCCCGGCGGCGCTGTGACTGGAGTATTAGTAATCGACATTATTACACCATCATGCTCCCGTTATCATGTCTTTGAGGCCGGTGCCCGGAGCCACGAATGGGTAGACGTCCTCGTCTGGATCGATAGGGATGTCTATCACCGTTGCCACATCGCCCTTGATTGCCGACTTGATCGCCTTCTCCAGCTCCTGCATCGACTGGGCTCTTATTCCTTGCGCGCCGTACGCCTCGGCTATCTTTACGTAATCAGGGCAGTTGTGCTGGTGCACCCCGCTGTAGCGCCTGCTATAGAAGGTGCGCTGCCACTGGGCCACCATGCCAAGCATGTAGTTGTTCATGAGAAATACTATTACCGGCAATTTGTCAAGCACCGACACAGCAAGCGAGTTCTCAGTCATGTTGAACGAGCCGTCGCCGGCGATGTCCACCACCGGCACGCTTGGCCTTGCGGCCTTGGCTCCTATCGAGGCAGGGAATCCAAAGCCCATAGTGCCAAGGCCGGTCGAGCTAAAGAATGTGCCGGGCGAGATCACGTCAAAGTGGAGCGACGCCCACATCTGGCACTGTCCTACCTCGGTCGTCACTATGGCGTTGGCCGGCAACAACTCTCGCAACTTTTTGAGCGACTTTTTGGCCGTTATCTCCCTCGGGTAGTCCTTGAGGGTCTCGGAGTAATACTGTATGAGCTCCTTTCTGCGCTTGAGCCAAGGGTTGTCAGGATCCCTCTTCTTTGCCACCTTCTTTGAGAGCATCTTGACAAGGGTGCGGAGCGAGGATCTGACGTCGCCTACTATGGCAACGTCGACTGACTTGTTCTTGCCAATCTCTGCCGGGTCGATGTCCATATGTACGATGTTTATGCCCTTGCCAAACTCGTCAAAGCGGCCGACAGATCTGTCTGAGAACCTTGCGCCTATCGCGAGTATCAGGTCGGCTTCGAGGATTATCTTGTTTGCCTCTGCGTGTCCGTGCATCCCTATCGGGCCCATGGCAAGCGGGTGGTTCTCGGGGAACGCGCCCTTGCCCTTGAACGTAGTAACCACCGGGATCATGAGGAGTTCTGCCAATGCCTGGAGTTCGGAGAACGCTCCTGAAAGTATCACGCCTCCGCCGGCCATTATTATCGGCCTTTCGGCCTTGAACAGCAAATCAACGGCTCTGCCTAGCTCGGAGAGATCAGCGTCAACTATGGGATTGTAGCCCCTCACCTTGATGAGGTCGGGGAACTTCATCTCGGCTGTGGCCTGCTGCACGTCCTTTGGAATGTCCACGAGCACCGGGCCGGGTCTCCCGCTCTCGGCGATAAAGAACGCCTTTTTGACAGCCTCAGGGATTTCGCCGGCCGCCCTTGGCTGGAACGAATATTTCGTGCAGGGATTTGCGATGCCTATAATGTCAGTCTCTTGGAAGGCGTCCTTGCCTATCATGGCAAGCGGCACCTGCCCTGTCACCGCCACTATGGGAGAAGAATCCGCATAGGCGGTTGCAATTCCGGTAATGATGTTGGTCGCTCCAGGGCCAGAGGTCGCAAAGCACACGCCGGCCTTTCTCTTTATTCTGGCGTAGCCGTCTGCCATGTGGGCTGCGGACTGCTCGTGCCTTACAAGGATGTGCCTCAAGTTGGCCCCTACGAGGGCATCGTATATCGGAAGGTTCGCTCCTCCGGGGAGTCCAAAGACTACGTCTACGCCCTCCTTCTCAAGGGCGTGGATCAACGCTTTTGCGCCAGTCATTTCAACCATTTATTTTGTTCACCAATCAAACTCACAAACGCCTGCTTGCTGAGCAGAGTTTGCCCTAGGCAAGTACCAGCAGAACCAGAACATCAACCTTCTGCCTACAACAACCGTATTCGCTGCCAGCCCGAGGCATTTTTGATAGCTTGCTTTGGTATAATTTATAAACATAACGTTCGGCTAGCTTGCATAATTATTGCTAACAAGGCCGCCTTGCAAGCCGAAATCCGTTGTTTATCTTCAAATTTTTTGAGCTGGAAGCTGCGACCCATTGAATTCTATTTGACCAGTATCTCGGATAAAGAGATTGGTGACAATATTTGCAAGTCAGGCGAGATGACAAAAGCTCTCAACGGTACTTGCCGGCTTGTTGCGGCGTTCATGGAAGTGCTATTTCAGTTTCGCCGTTCAGGTAAGTGTGCTGTTGTCCCATGCCAGAAATACTATCGCGCCAGTACGATCCCTTGCCTCAATAACTGCGGCAAACTCTAGGGCTTGGCGGCCGGCGTTGGCAATCGAAACAGAAACTGCCACTGCCGGCAAATTACTCCCATCATTGCTGTCAAGAGCATATGCGCCAAGAGTCAGATTGCTCTTTAGATCTTTTAAAATGGGGAGAGGTAGACAAAGATAGTTTGCGGCGCTCTGTCAGGCTCCTCGAAACTGATTTCAAGAAAGAATTCCTTTTCAGGGTTTTCGCCACTGCTGATTTTGTCAGAATAATCGGCAGCATATGCCTGTCTGTATACGAAATCACGACCTTGTCGTTGCCATTTGCCAAGATAGTCATTTCATCATGATCATCGACAGTGTGTGAAACTATGCGAAAAGCGACTCTGAATGCGCCCGTATCATTTCCTGTTTCATTTGCAGACAGTTCCCTGCCTGATCGATCGCAGAGGAGGAAGAAGTAAATACTCTGATAGAGTCCACGACTGCTGCATATTCATTGGCGTCAGGATCTGCAATGGACACATTGGCGGCCTCGCCCAGCATGTAAGAGCCTTTGTCAGACGACAGTGAGGGGTCCTATGTTATTATCTGGGCCGACAGCTGATCATTGCCGCTAAAATCTATTTCCTCATACTCTGCTGTAACTGTCACGTCGCTTACCATGATTTCAAATCCCGCAGGCTCAAACAGCTCCACATCGATGTCTATGGCGTCAGCATTTGCAGCGTCTGGACCAAATTCTATAATCGGCGCGCCTATGCTGACGCCGTTGCCGTTATCGTTTTC
>DAINRX010000015.1:2910-6808 GCA_036741635.1 Nitrososphaera sp. | reverse complement strand
AAAATTCTCAGTTCTGCCCTTTGACAAGAGTTATAAGGATTTTGCCGTCACCCATCCATGAACACGTTGCCAGACACCGATTCTGCAAAGATCAGGGATCTGATCTATAAATATTTCCAGCTGGCCAAGACCAAAGGGATAGAAAGAATAGAGGAGTTCATCGACCCGAGCTTTACCAAGTTCGGTGACTCGCCTCCATACGACAGGCGCGACTTTGACAGGGCCCTGATGCTCGAGCAGCTGCAGTTCGCCAGCCTCTCTGACTATGACTTCAAGATTGAAGACATGAAGATAAGCATCCTCGGCGGCAATGCCGCAGTCGCCACCTTTGCACTCGAGAGCACCGGGATGCTGGTCGACGACTATAGCTTTCGCGGCACCACGGTGAACATCAGGTCAAGAGTCACGGTAGTGCTGCAAAAGGATAAAAAAGATCAGTGGAAGATAGTCCACCAGCACCTGTCCAAGTTTCCTGGCTAGTCAAACGACCCTGAGTGGCTGCTGCTACTGACCGTCTTGACCGCCTTTTGTTGCGGCGGCTGCCTTTGACCAGGTTTGTCATTCTCTTTTTCCTTGAGGAAAATGCCATACGCTTCCTTGACGTCGGCGCTCTTGTGGACAATAGCCTTCACCGCCTTTATCATCGCCACGGGCCAGTCTGACTGCCAGATGTTCCTTCCCATGTCGACGCCTGAAGCGCCATGGTGGATTGCGTCGTACGACAGCTTGAGCGCGTCGACCTCAGGTAGCTTTTTGCCGCCGGCGATAATGAGCGGGACAGGGCATCCTTCAACCACCTGCTCAAAGTTGTCGCAATAGTACGACTTGACGACATGCGCGCCAAGCTCTGCGGCGACCCTGCACGCCAGTCCTAGGTATCTCGTGTCGCGGCCCATCTCCTTGCCGACTGCAGTCACCGCCAGAACTGGGATGCCGTATTTCTCTCCCTCGTCCACCAGCTTGGCCAGGTTGGCAAGCGTCTGGTGTTCGTACTTGCTTCCAACAAATATCGAGAGTGCAAGGCATGATGCGTTTAGCTTGATAGCCTCTTCAATCGATACTGTGATAGTTTCCTTTGAGAGATCCTCACCAATGATGCTGGTTCCGCCGGAAACCCTGAGAACGATAGGGATGTCTCGCTCCGGCGGGACAGATGTCCTCAGGACGCCCCTCGTGAGCATGAGCGAGTCGGCGTACGGCAAAAGCGGAGTTACCGTCTTCCGAGGAACTTCAAGGCGCTCTGTCGGGCCCAGAAAGTAGCCGTGGTCAACTGCAAGCATGAGGCAGCGGCCGTCTTCAGGCCGGATTATCTTAGATAGCCTGTTTTTCAGTCCCCAGTCCATAATCTTTCAAGTCAGACAGGCTATTTTTATTATTTATTTATTCTGTTTTCTGAAAGGCGATTATTGAAAGGAGAGTAGGATGGGTTGTTCTAGTTCATTGCGGATGACGGCTTATTAGAAATATGCCCGTAGCAGAAAATGATGAAAAAGATTGAAGCTATAGTTCCGTCTTCAGAGATGGATGCTACCTTTAGCGCACTGGAAAAAATGGGCGTAAATTTTAGCTATGTTGACATAAAGGGCAGGGGCCAGATGCCAAGGCAGGAAGTAGAATCCGGCAGAGGCACCGGCATGGTCCGAGAAGAGTTCAACACAAATGCGCTAATAATGACTGTCGTCAGCGATTCAATGGCGGAAAAGGTTATCGACACAATTCTCAAGAGCAGCAGTACCGAGTCTGCTGGCTGGGGCAAAATTTTTGTGTCAGAGCTGAAAGACGCAATAGACATCAGATCTGGACAGCATGGAGATGCTGCAGCCCAGTAATTCACACATTCTTTTTTTGCTCTTTTCCTTTCTACTATAGTCTATAGAATGCCAAAGTAATATTTTTTTGCTTCTACGGCTCAGTCGTTACGATGACTTTCATCGCGTCCTTGGCTTCATGCGCGCACTTTACTGCTTCTGCAGCCTTGCTGATGTCGAACCTGTGGGTGATAAGCGACTCTATGTCGACGCGCCTTTCCGCTATCAGCTTGAGCGCTTGGTTCGTCTCGATTTCAGACGCGGCATAGCTTGGGATGAGCGAATGCTCGCTTGAATACAGCTTGCTCATGTCGTACGACATCTGCGATCCCTTGGGGGGTACGCCAAAGAGCATTATTTTTCCTCCCTTGCGCGTCAGGTCAAACGACTGCAGCAGCGCTTTCGTGTTGCCGGTCGCCACGACGCAAATGTCGATGCCCCTTCCGCCCGTCTCTGATTTTATCTTGCCTGCCAGATCCTGTACGGCCAGCAAGTTGAATGCCTCGACACTGTATTTCTTTGCAAACTTTAGGCGAAAGTCATTGATGTCGATAACGAATATCCTGCCGGCGCCAAATGTCTGCGCCAAGAGCACATGCATCAATCCTGCCGGGCCGGCGCCAAGCACAGCAATGTCGTCGCCTTTTTGAAAGTTACACTTGTTCCATGCCCTAATGCAACAGGCAAGCGGCTCCACGAGAGACGCCTCGTCAAAGCTTACGTCGCCGGACAGTTTCATTAGGCCGCCCCTTGACACGTTCCACTCTGGCACTAGAAACTGCTCTGCGAGGCCGCAAGGGCTAATGTTGCTTGTCTGGTACGCAGGGCACATCGTATAGTCGCCGTGCAGGCAGTAGTGGCATGAATAGCACGCAACATGGTGGTGGATAAAGACGCGGTCACCGGGCGCAAATCCCTTGACAGACTTGCCAGCTGCAACGACTTCGCCAGCCGGCTCGTGCCCGAGCTTGCCAGACGTCATGCCGTACTCGCCATATATCTTTTCAAGGTCAGAGCCGCAGAGCCCGCAGGCGCGCATCCTCACCAACACGTCGCCTTCGCTTGCCATCTTTGGCACCTGGACATCGTCCACGGAAACTGCGTTGTGCCCCTTTACAAACACGGCCTTCATTGATGATGCTGTCCAGATGTTGGAGTCGCATGAATATATAAATGCAAAGGCGTCATTTCGCTTGAATAGTCCGCTTGTACTTAAATACAAGCTCTATTATATAATGGCAAAATCTCTTGCGCCAGCAACACCCATGACGCAAGGCAGCACATTATAGTGGTTGACGACGAGGAGGACATATTGAAGCTAATCCGGATAGGGCTGACGCGCCACGACCACAGCACAGTCACCTTCCCAAACCCGACAGTCGCGCTCAAGAAATTTTCTCACAACCACCAAGATTACATGCTAGTGCTAACAGACGTCAGGATGCCGGGAATGTCGGGGCTCTAGTTTGCAAAAAAGCCAAGGAGATAGACCCGCAGGTCAAGATACTGATAATGACTGCCTTTGCGCTTCAAGAGTACGAACTTTCGCACAACCTGCCCTTCATAAAGATATAGGATGTGTGCTGCGAAAGCCTGTCATGCTGTCTCGAATGTGCAGGGTAATAGACAGCCACGTCGCGCGCTAGCCGTCGCAGGTAGCAGCTATTGCCATAAGTGTTAAAATAGTCGAAACTGTTGCCAAGTTATGAATAATTATTAGCCAAGGAGAAACTGATCAATAGCGACATCAATTCGATTCTTGACCTTCTCTACCAAACCAGCTACGGCGAGCACAACAACCTAGTCTACCCGGACCTTGACACTTTCCGGGAAAAATACTCACATTTGTGCAAGGCGCGGATTGAAAAGAACAACGACCTTGTATTGCTGCTGCCGCATTACGAGACCGTCCGCTCTGTCCAGCAGTTGCTGCGTGAGCTTGACATCGATGCAAAGGCGCAGATGGACAACGGCTCGCTTGACATCATAGACTCGTCGGAGGCATCCTTTAACCCGAAGGAAGATTTCCTTGCCATCCTAAAGCGTGCCGCGCGCACGGCAAAGCATAGTGGCAAGTCAGGCGTTATCGT
>DAINRX010000015.1:0-2810 GCA_036741635.1 Nitrososphaera sp. | reverse complement strand
TAATATTTGTACGAACTAAGAACCTTTATATAATAAAAACTGGCTTTCATTGTGCACCCTCAAATGCTACTCCCTTCAGAAATTGAAGCAAAGTCGTTAATCCCTGCGGTCAGGGCGATACTTGCCAAGAAGCTTATCAAAGAATATTCCCTCAAGGAAGAAGACGTCGCCAAGGTGCTCGGCATAACCCAGGCGGCGGTCAGCAATTACGTCAGAGGCACAAGGGGTGACATGGAGCTCATTTCAAAGCTAGAGTCGGTGCGCGAGGTCATGCGCATGATAGACGACATCGCGAGAGACCTTTCGACGAACAAGGCGTACACGCCAAGCACGCTTGCCAAGTTCGTCGGGCTCTGCAACTACATGCGCTACACGCTCTTGATATGCGACGTGCACCACAGCATCGAGTCAAACATCGACGAGCAGATCTGCGAGCAGTGCAGGGGAACGCTCGTTCGCGAGCACAATTAATAATTAAAAGATATTAATAATCCCGGAAAGGATTGCAAAGCATATGGCTAGAAAGGAAAAGATAAACGGTGAAACCATAGCGGGGATTGCCCTCGTGTTTCTGGCGCTCCTGTTCATCTGGGCCGGCATGATGAATCCAATCTGGGCCAGGATACTGCTCGCAGATTACATCATTCTAGCCATTGGCATAGGGTTCATTGTTCTGGGCGTGATAACCATCCGCAGGAACAACAGGTCGCGCTCGCATCCTGAAGAAGAGCACACCAGTCACTACTAAAGAAGCGCGAGAGACGGAAGTGAATGTTTAAAATATCGACCTCTGTGATGCTACTATATGCCACCATCTGCTACTGACGCTGACGGCGATGCTCTGGGTACATTTGCCAACACTGAAAAGACCTTCTTTGAGCTTGCAAGCGAGCAGAGGCTGGCAATAATATTCCGCCTGAACGAAAAGAGCGCCAAGATATCGCAGCTTGCCAAGGACCTTGACATTACGATGCAGGAAGCCCATCGCAACGTCAGCCGCCTGCAGGATGCCGGCCTAATAGAAAAGGATCCTGAAGGCATATTCTCCCTGACGACTTTTGGCAACACGATAACCAAGCAGATCCCGACTTTTAACTACCTCTCAAAACACAAGGAGTATTTCTCGGAGCACATTCTGGGCGAGCTCCCGATCAAGTTCATTATGAGGCTCGGGGCTCTTGACAAGTGCGAGTTTGTCAAGGGCGTCGTCGCGATCCTTGAGCGCTGGAAGGACATTTACCGCGAGGCAGAGGAATACATCTATGAAATAGTGCCGCAGGTGCCAATCGACCTGATAGAGCCGGCGGTGAGCAGGGTAAAGCAGGGAGTGAAATACAGCTACGTCCTCCCAAAGGATGTCATAATTCCAAAGGGCAGAAAGGACCTGCTCAAAAAGCTGGGCCACAACGAGCTCTTGAACAAAGGTGCGATAGAGCGGCGCATGGTGGAAAGCGTGAAAGTCGCAGTCATTTTGAATGAAAAGCAGGCGGCCGTTCTGTTCCCGACGCAAAAGGGCGAGACTGACATGAACATGATATTTTACAGCATCGATAGGGTGTTCCACGAGTGGTGCCTCGACTACTTCCGCTACCGGTGGTACGGGTCTGACATTTTCGACGAAAGCAAGCTGAAAGAAATCTAGCACTACTGGATGGGATTTAGCAGACAAGTCATAGAAAATTGCGGCGCAACGAATTGTGAGAGCCTATTAAATATCATATTATACGTAAGTTGACGACATGAAAGTAGAACTTGAAATCGATTCGAGAAAAACAGATGTCTCCCAAATACAACAAAAAGTCTCTCCAATACTGGACTCTGTGAACCAGCAGGGGCTCAATGTTAAGGAATTTGAAATAGAAGTAGACGTAAGTGGAACCAACATTTCGCAGGTTCCGCAGAAGGTTTCCTCAATCTTGGACTCTGTAATGCAACAGGGACTGTCTATAACAGAGTTGGAACTTGAAATAGATTCCGGGTCAGCCGACGCGTCACAAACCATGCAGAAAGTATCTTCCATTGTCAACACTATAAAACAACAAGGATTGTCTGTGACGGAGGTAGAAATAGAGGAAGATTAGCAACTCTCTAGATGCCTAACATATATGGCATCTTTTCACAAGAAACTGCTGCTACTTGTGGGTGTGTCTCAAGCACAAATTTTCACAAGATCGCTCCGGGTCAGCAGCGTCAATTTTTTGACTTTCATTGCTATTTCATCCAATCTATCGGGATGTCCTGGTACGTGCCGTTTGGCAGTATGCGCCTTATTGATATCGGAAGCGCCTTTTCCTCAACTTCCGCAACTGCCAGCGCTATCGAGCTTCTGGCCTCCTCAGGCACTTTGATAAGCGGCGGGGCTCCAAGCGACAGCTGCAGCGAGCGGGCGCCCGTTATCCTTGCGCGCTCGAACCTGGTGAGCCAAGGCGGGCCTAACAGCACCTTGCTGCCCTGCGGCGCTATCTCTTTCAGCTCGTATTCAAATTCGGGATAAGTGACCACCTCGTCAGCGGGCCGGGACGACTTTTTCGTTTGCTCGACCTGCTCCTTCGCCTTAGCGGCGATTTTCTTGCTCTTGGCGCCTGTCTTGGCAGCCTTTTTTCGTACAGAAGAATGTTTTTTTGAAGAATGCTTGACTACCAAGAATAATCCAAAGCATAATAAATATCTAATTAAATGTTTGCCCCATTTGTGTAATATCTACGCTAGGAGTAATAATCGACTGCGTATTTCTATTGGTAGCCGTCTGTATTTAAGCGTGATGCAACCCTATGCTATTACGGCAGAGACACGTCGCTCCTTTCTATTAT
>DAINRX010000014.1:6887-18771 GCA_036741635.1 Nitrososphaera sp. | reverse complement strand
GCGGGGGGTGGGATTTGAACCCACGAATCCCTAAGGAACAGGGTTGCAGGAACCAATCCGGCTCATTCTAAGCTTCGCACTCTTTTCTTTTTCACAAGAAAGAGACCTGCGCCGTTGACCGGGCTTGGCAACCCCCGCCTGAATGTGCAGCAATCAATAGCCAAATTTATCTATTATTACATCATTTGAAAAGGAGATGCAAACAAACGCCAGGCCGCGGCTCTTTGGTACAAACGGCGTCCGCGGCGTGTACGGGCAGGAACTAACGCAGGATCTCGTAATCGACCTCTGCTACGCGCTCAGCATGTACTTCCGCATCGGACCTATAGTGGTCGGGTACGATGGCAGGAGGTCGAGCCCCGTACTGTCAAGGCTTGTCAGATCGACCCTCAATTCCGCCGGGCTTGACACCGCAGACGCAGGGCTTGTCCCGACACCCTGCCTGCAGTACGCCGCAAAAAGGCTTGGGTACAATGGCGGAATCATGATAACCGCGTCGCATAACCCGCCGCAGTACAACGGAATCAAGCCGACTGCGCCAGACGGAGTAGAGATTTCCCGCGAGGACGAGCTCAAAGTAGAGGACACGTACTATTCAAAGAAATTTGCGAAAATAGACGGCACAGGCCGCGACTATGTTGACGACAAAATCATCAGCTCGTACATGGACGCAGTGATGGCGCTTGTCGACGCCGACAGGATAAGGGTGCGCAAGTTCACAGTTGCGATGGACATCGGCAACGGCGCTCAGGCTGTCGTTGCCCCGTTTGTAGCAAAAAAGCTCGGGTGCAAGGTCATCACAATCAACGGCCAGATAGACGACGACTTTCCGGGCCGCGGCTCCGAGCCCACTCCTGACAACCTCGGCGTGCTGTCAGAGGCAGTGAGGAGCGCGGGCGCTGACTTTGGAGTCGCGTACGACGGCGACGGCGACAGAAGCATTTTCTGCGATGACAGCGGCGCCATCTACATGGGCGACAAGACCGGCGCGCTTTTGGTCAGACACCTCTTGGCTGGCAGGCACAGAGGGTCCGAGGTCGTCTGCCCGGTCAACACTTCAATGATACTGTCGATGGTAGCAGAGCAGGCCGGCTCCAAAGTAGTTTACACCAAGGTCGGCAGCGTCGAAGTTTCCAGAGAAATGGTCAGGCGCAAGCGCCCGCTCGGGCTGGAAGAGAACGGCGGGTTCATGTACGGTGCGCTCAACGAGGTAAGGGATGGGGCCATGGCCACCGCGCTAGTGCTTGACATGCTTGCCGCTTCCGACAGGGAATCGTTCTCCCAGCTTGTATCTAGCCTCCCTGAGACTTACCAGTACAAGACAAAGTTTGCGTGCCAGTCAAGGGAAGTTGTAAACAGGGTGGTCAAGGCATGCATCGAGCATGGGAGCCCAAAAAAGGTCGAGACGATGGACGGCGCCAAGGTGTGGATAGACGACGAAACTTGGGTGATGGTAAGGCCGAGCGGGACGGAACCCCTGATAAGGATGTACGCCGAGTCGACCGATAAGTCACTGCTGGACTCCAAGGTGGAAGAGTATCGCAGGCTCGTCCAGTCGAAAATGTAGAGGCATGGACAACGTTTTTAATACGCTTGTTCTTCTACTGAAGATTACACTAAGAGATGATCCCGATGGGTGATAAAATACAATGAGCAAGCCATATTACGTCAAGTTTGAAGCTTCTAAGGATCTGGTAAACGCAGTTTATGAGGCAATGCGAGTAGCAAAGCAGAGCGGCAAGGTCCGCAAGGGCACCAACGAGACGACCAAGGCCATAGAACGCGGCATATCAAAGCTTGTTGTGATAGCCGAGGACGTAGAGCCGCCAGAGGTAGTCGCGCACCTGCCGATTCTATGCGAGGAGAGGAATGCCCCGTTTATCTTTGTGCCAAGCAAGCAGCAGCTGGGCGCGTCGCTTGGAATCGATGTCGGCTCGGCAGCCGCCACTATCATTGATGCGGGAGAGGCCCAGCATATCGTCGAGCAGGTAGTTACTTCGATAGGCAGCCTCAAGGGCGGCAAGAAAGAATAGGCTTAGGATGGCTGACGGATAATGAGCAAGACAGCTGAAGAAAAGGTCGTTCCCGCCGAAGTCATCCAGATTGTCGGGAGGACAGGCATCGCAGGCGAGGTCATCCAGGTACGAGTCAAGGTTCTCGAAGGCAAGGACAGGGGCCGCATTCTCACCAGGAACGTTAAAGGTGCTGTAAAGATGAGCGATATCCTAATGCTGAGGGAGACAGAGCGCGAGGCGCGTAAGATAAGGTGATAATAATAATAATATGAGCAAGACAGCAATGTCGCTTCGCAATTGCAGCTTCTGCGGCAGGCACATCACCACCGGCCATGGCATCATGCTCATCAGAAACGATGGGCAGATCCAGTGGACGTGTTCTAGCAAGTGCAAGAAGAACACGCGCGTGCTGAAGCGCGACCCGAGAAAATTAAAGTGGACTGCCCGCTACGCCAAGGGCGGCCTGCACGTGAAAAAGCAGTAATAGCAGATGAATTATTATGGCAGTCGAGCAAACGCTGATTGTCGTCAAGCCTGACGGCTTCAAGAGGCGGCTCACCGGCAAGATTCTGGCAAGGTTTGAGGAAAAGGGCTTTCACATCAAGAACTTAAAGTCGTACAACTTTACAAAGGAGAAGGCGCAAGAGTTCTACTCTGTGCACAAGGACAAGCCGTTCTTTGGCGAGCTAGTTTCATTCATTTCTTCCGGCACGGTCGTTGCATGCATCCTTGAAGGCAACAACGCGGTCAACACGGTCAGGCTCATGATCGGAGCCACGAAATCGTTTGAAGCGGCGCCGGGGACGATAAGGGGCGACTTTGGCCTTGGCTTTACTGACAACATTATCCACGCCTCGGATTCCCCTGAAAGCTTCATAAAAGAGTCGCGAGTCATTTTTGGCTGACGCTGACTCAAAAACATGGTAGATCTTCGGCAGCCAGTGGTTGTAGTTCTAGGTCACGTAGACTCGGGCAAGACCTCGCTACTGGACAAGGTGCGCGGGACAGCTGTTCAGGCCCGTGAAGTCGGTGGCATCACCCAGCACATCGGGGCCAGCTTTTTCCCTGTTGAAACCGTCAAGGAGATAACCGGCCCGCTTTACGCCAAGCTTGCCAAGGCTGAAACTCCGATACCGGGGCTGCTCGTGATAGACACGCCGGGGCACGAGGTGTTTGCCAACCTGCGCATGCGGGGCGGCTCGGCTGCAGACATTGCCATCGTCGTAGTCGACGTGAACAAGGGCTTTGAAGCCCAGACGATAGAAAGCGTCGACATTTTGAAAAAGCGCAAAGTGCCGTTTGTGGTAGCGCTCAACAAAGTCGACATGGTGGCGGGTTGGCGTAGCTCTTCTAAGTTTATCTCCGAAGAGGTGAAAAAGCAGGGCATGAACATCCAGACGGCCCTGGACGAAAAGATATACACCGTAGTTGGCACGCTTTCTAGGCTAGGCTACCCGTCGGAGGCGTTCTGGCGCGTCAAGGACTTTACAAAGGAAGTCGCCATAGTGCCTGTCAGCGCAAGGACGGGCGTAGGTATTCCAGAATTGCTGGCGGTGCTGGTTGGCCTGACGCAGCAGTACATGGCAAAGAGGCTCGAGCGCCATGCAGAGGAGCCGGCAAGGGGCATCGTGCTCGAGTTCAACGAGGAGATGGGACTTGGCCCTTCTGCAAACATCATACTGCTTGACGGGACGCTCCACCAGGGCGACAGCATTGTCGTTGGTAAGCGCGACGGCGCGATAGCCACGAAGATAAAGGCGCTCCTCCTGCCAAAGCCCCTTGATGAGATGCGCGACCCCCGCGACAAGTTCAAGCCCGTAAGCGAAGTGATAGCGGCTGCGGGTTTAAAGATAACGTCGCCAGACTTGGAAGGAGTGCTTGCCGGAAGCCCACTGTATGTCTACGAGCGCGAAAAAGGCGAGCAGGAGCTTGAGCGGCTCAAGTCGCTCGTGGAATCTGAAGTCAAGAACGCGATTGTCAGCAATACCGAAACGACAGGCGTGATACTAAAGTGCGACACGATAGGCTCGCTTGAGGCGGTAACTGACCTGCTAAAGAAGGCAAACGTCGCCATCAGGATGGCCGACATTGGCAACATCACAAGAAGAGACGTCATCGAGGCGGCGGCAGTCAGGGAAAACGACAGGTACCTGGGCGTAGTGCTGGGCTTTAGCGTCAAGGTGCTTGACGACGCGCAAAAAGAAGCGCAGGACCGCGCAGTCAAGATCTTTAACGAGCAGATAATCTACAACCTAGTCAGGAGTTATACCGACTGGGTGACGTACCAGCGCGAGCACGAAGAGTCGATACTGTTCAACGAGCTGCCGCCGGTATGCAAGTTCCAGTTCTTAAAGGGCTTTGTTTTCAGGCGAAATGACCCGGCAGTCTTTGGTGCCGAGATACAGGTGGGCAGGCTGAAGCAGAAAGTGCAAGTAGTCAACGAGGAGGGCAAGAAGGTGGGCACCGTTCACCAGATCCAAGACAGCGGAAAAGCGATAGAAGAAGCTACAGTAGGCATGCAGATAGCAGTTTCGATAAAAGAGCCAACGATTGGCCGGCAGATAAACGAGGGCGACATTTTCTACACAGACCTCAACAGCAGGCAGGCAAAGCAGCTGCTCGAGAGGTTCAACCATCGATTAAACGATCAGGAAAAGGAAATCCTGAACATGCTTGTAGCTCTAAAAAGAAAGAGCGATCCGACCTTTGGGTACCTGTAGTAGTAATCGGATCACTGGTACTTTTGGAGCAAGCCTTCGAGGCCCTTTTCCCCTACCGCGCCAACAGCCCTGTCGACGGCTTTTCCGTTCATAAACATAATGAACGTCGGGATTGCATAGACGTCGTAGCGCATCGCGACTCCTTGGTTGTCGTCCACGTTTAGCCTCCCAAAGGTCACCTTGCCGCCGTATTTCTTGGCCAGCTTGTCAAATATGGGCAGCATGAACTGGCATGGGCCGCACCATGTAGCCCAAAAGTCAACCAGTACTGGCTTGCTGCCTCCTATCATCTCATCAAAGTTTTTTTCGCCCAGTTCGACCAAACCGCTGCTGGCGGCGTGCATGCTTGCCGTTTTCCTGTCTTCACTCATGTCTCGTATGTCAAAATTGGGTTATTTACTATTTAAGATTTATTGACTGGCAGGCTCTGCCTTCCCCTATGACCGGTGTCTTCTTGACAGCAATAATCACGCTGCAGATATGATGACGGCGCCGGCGGCAAGCCCGAGCAAGCTTGCCGACATCATCTGGGGCGCCGTGTTTGACACCACCATGATAGTGCTAATGGCACCCTCGTTACCTGCCACGTCATGTGCAATGAGCCTAAGCTCATATGGGCCGTCCGGCAGCTCGACGGTGTCAAGCTCATATTCCGTCATGCTTGTAACGTTTAGGGTCTTTCTGTCGCCTACTTTAAAAGGTCGTCGTACGTGCCTGTCGTAATGTCCGCAAAGATCTCCTTGGCGGGCTTGCCTTCGACCTTTACCCCCATGCTGACGCATGACCCGATGACTTCCTTGACTGCGCCCTTGATGTCCTTGGCGTATGAGCCGTCGATCTTCATCTTGGCTATTTTCACGGCGCTTGCCATAGTAAGGTCGCCTGCATAGTTGATGCCGGCGGTGCCGGAGCCCTTGGGGATACCAGCCTCCTTGCACACGAGAGCGGCAGTTGGCGGAATGCCGACTTCGACCGTGAATTTCTTGGTCTCGGAATCGACCTCGACCTTGACTGGAACCTTCATGCCGGGGAAATCCTTCGTCTTCTCGTTAATGGTATTTACAACCTGCAACACGTTAACTCCCATAGGACCCAGAGCCGGACCAAGAGGCGGCCCTGCATTTGCTTCTCCGCCGCTCACTAGCGCAGAGATGGACTTTTTATCACCCATATACAGAAACTGCAGTGGATTTAGCCAAATTATAATCCTTCCTGTTCTTGTAAACAGAGAGCGCCTGCTTGACACGTTTTTAAACCTGTGCCTTGTTATTGTCGGCAGGGATGTCGGACAACGAGCCCAACGAAGGCGTTGGGTCTTTATTCTTTGAGCTTGCCGGCGACCTTCGCCTTGCCATGCTGACAAAACTGAGCCAAAAGAACTACAGGCTTTCCCAGCTTGCCTCCGAGCTTGACGCGACGATGCAGGAAGCCCATCGCAACATGACCCGCCTTGTCGAGTCAGGACTAGTGCTGAAGGACAAGGAAGGCGAGCTGGTGCTTACGGCCTACGGTAGGACGGTGGTCACGATAATCCCCAGCTATGATTTTCTGTACCGTAACAGGGACTTTTTCCTTGACCACAGCCTTGGCGACCTGCCGCCGAAATTCGTGCAACGAATGGGAGCATTCCACAGCTGCGAAATCGTGCACGGCGTCATGGCGATACTCCAGCGCTGGAAGACGCTATACACAGAGTCAGAAAAATACATCAAGGAGATAATGGCGCAGGTTCCGCTTGACGTCATCGAAACAGTGAGCAGCAGAGTCGAGCAGGGCGTAAAATTCTCGTACATATTTGCAGCCAACGCGGTCGTGCCAAAGGGCAGAACCCAGATGCTGCAAAAGGTCGGCTGGCGCAACTTTATCAGCAAGGGGAAGGTCGAGCGCAGGATGCTGCCCGAAGTGAAGGTGATGACGATTTTCAACGAAAAGCAGGGTTGCGTCGTATTTCCAAACATGAAGGGCGAGCCTGATCTCAACATGATGTTTTACGGCGAGGACAAGGAGTTCTTGGAGTGGTGCTCAGACCTTTTTGCGTACCAGTGGGAAAAGGCCAGCCCGTTTGACGAAAGCAAACTAAAGCATGAAGTTTAGGTAGCAGCAGCCATAGCCTGTGACAGCACATGGATAAGCTCGCTTTCGTTGGATTTGTGTTAATGCTTGCTGTGATACCACTCATGCAGTACAGCCTAGACAACTACAAGCAGTACCTAGAGCAGCAGAGGGAGGAGGATCAGCGAGCGATTGCATGGGCAAACACGATATGCTTCGGACGCGTGCTTTTTCCGCAGCTATATTTTGATCTGTCGATGCAATATCTTTTAGTGGGCTGACTGCTGGCTCGGTTGGTGCAGTATTTGTTGGGCTCAACTGGCGCGAGCTGACACAAGATCATAGCCGGGAATAGTTGTTGATAAATTTGAGCCGTTACCAACTTGATGGGCCATGTAGATCAGGTTTTTATACATCGCTCATTATTAGCATTCCATGCCAAAAGCTTTTGTTCTTATGAATGCCGAACTTGGAAGCGAGGATTCTCTTGTTAACGATTTGCGAAAACTCGAAAGCGTGAAGGAGGTCTATCAGGTCTATGGCGTTTATGATATTGTTGCGCAGGTAGAAGCCGACACGATGGAAAAAGTAAAGGAAACCATCACCTGGAAGCTCCGAAAGCTCAACGGAGTCAAGTCCACCCTGACAATGATAGTCATGGAATAAAATGATCAGATGGCAGCTTTGGCGACAGTTGTTGTCGTCGTCGCCACCACAGTTTTGTTAAAGAACTTGCTCACCAGCACGAACGACGCAGCCAGAAATGCTATAGCAAGGGCAAACGTCACCCAGCAGTAGCCAAATGACGCCGCGACTTCGCCTGCGGCTATCGACCCTATCAGGAGCCCGGCTCCAATTATCGCGCTGTTCACTCCAAGCACGCTTCCCTCCTTGCCGGCCGGGATTATCTTTAGCAGCGACAGAGTAGTGGTCATACTCCATATGCTAAATCCCACTTCGACTGCAATAAACGACACGAGCGTCATCATCAGCACCGACATAGGGTTTCCTGCAAGCAATACCGCGGCCGCAACAGCAAGCATGATGCCAGACATCCTCGGGATATATGCAAGCCGGCTCATCCTTTCTTCGCCGCGTTTTTGCGACTATACCGTGGTTGAATGGCAAAAAGAACACCCTTGACAGGTGCAGTATCGTATAGGCAAGGAACACTTCTGAGTCGGTGACGCCGCTGTCTTTCAAAAATGGCGTATAGGGGGTGAACATAAGGTTGCCTGACAGGAAATACAGGCCGGTGCCGGCAAAGAACAGGAACTCTTTTTTTGACACGCTTGCACGCAGCTTTGAAACGCTCAGGTCGGAGACTGGCTTGAGGAACATCATCGGCACCTGCTTGAGCCGTAGATAAGCGCTGGGAGCCTGACCATCGCCCTACGCTTAAGGGTCGCCGGCGGGTCCTGCACAAACATGACAGTCAGCACAAGTGACGAAACCGCGATTGCAGAGCAGACTATTGCGTACGTCTGCGCGCTGTATTCCATGAGCCACACGTACCCGGCGAGCATTGCAACAACGGGGCCGACGGCGCTGATAAGCGAAGTCCAGTTGTACGTTTTCAACCAGTCCTCCCTCCTTGACTTTTCCATAACAAGCAGGTTTGTCACAGGTGCCGGGCCGACGCTAAAGAACCCGACTAGGGCAGACATCAGCATGAGCAGCGGAATGCTTGATATGAAAAACATCGAAGCAGCGGTTATCGCAACGGCTGCAGAGCATATGTCGACTATGGTCTTGCGCCAGTGCATGGCGTCTATAAGCTTGCCCCAGAAAACCGCGCCAAGCGTCACCGCAAGGTTTGACAGGAATACTGCCATCGCCACCTCCCTGACCTGCCCACCAAGCGAGAGCATGTATATCGGGATTATGATTGAGAGGCCACTGCAGCTGGCGTTCATGGGCACAAGGTACCACGACCAGTTACGGCTGGCTAGGGACAGGGAATCTTGCAAATAATGATCTACTTCTAGATGCTTTCATTGAAATTTCTTATAAAATATATCTAACGTAAAATTACGTGATGAACCTACACTTTTAATAGGTGCGCCGGCCTGAGCGCAACTTTAATCAACCTGGCTGACGGTAGCAGCCTCTGATGGATCTCTTTCGCAGAAAAGACGGCGATGCCACCAAGAAAGTATGGAAGTGCCAGTACTGCAGTATGATATTTGACGAAAAGGAGAGGATGAAGCGCCATGAAAAAAAGGCCCACAGCGAAAAGAGTCGAGGCGACATGCCCAACACGAATCCTTTCGGGTTTTAGTTTTAGCACAAAGACTTATTTCTTCTTGATGCATTCTACAGGTTGAACCGCACATCATGTTCCCACTCCACGATGACATCGAGCGCATGCACGGCAAGCCGTGGCTCAATTATGGCATGATCGGGATCAATGTCATCGTGTTCGTATGGGAAGTGATAACAACCGGCTTTTTTTCAGACCAGCAGGCAGTGCAGGAAATGTTCCTCATATACGGCGCAGTGCCAGACAGGCTGTTTAACGACTTTCCTGCCAGCGCGCCCACAGTCATAACGTCAATGTTCATGCACGGCGGCATTGCCCACATCATCGGCAACATGGTCTTTCTATTTGTTTTTGGCGACAACATTGAAGACAGATACGGCAGGATAAAGTACCTCTTCATTTATCTCGGGTGGGGAGCAGCGGCAGCCCTTGCGCACAGCGCCTACGCGGTTTCCGCGGGAGGAGGCGAGGTTCCGGCCGTCGGGGCGTCAGGAGCCATCTCTGGGGTACTCGGCGCGTACCTCGTAATGTACCCTAGAGCAAGGATCCTCACTGCAATAGCGGTCTTTTTCATTTACTTTGTCCGCATACCAGTGCTGATATGGATCCCGTTCTGGTTTGTCTTGCAGGTCATCTTTGCAGTGATAGGCCAGCTCGGGCCTGTAGGCGAAGCGGGCGTCGCATACCTTGCACACATTGGCGGCTTTGCCGCCGGCGCCGCGACCGGCCTTGTGTGGAGGGCCCTTCCCGACTCGATAAAGTACAAGGGCGCGATTCCAAGCAGGGGCGAAGCTGGAGGGGCGTCCAAGCCCACGTTCAGGAACCCGATGATGCGAAAGGCGCGGCCGAGGATAGAGGATGTCGCGCCGGCCATACCCGAGGTCATCGAGGGACCCGACTATTACGAGGTCATTGCCGAATTGCGGGGCGTGTCAGACGCCTCTGACATCAGCGCCCAGTACGAGGCCGATACCCGGCAGGTAAGGATAATGGCGCGTGGCTCCAGAAGATACGAGCTGCTAGCAAAGCTGCCCGATACCGCAGTCAACCCCGTGGTAAAATACATCCAGTACCTTAACGGCATTGCGAGGATCAGGCTAACAAAATAGTATAACTGTGTTGCAGCAAATTTAAAATATCCCGCATAGACCCATTAATTTTGCAATTTTAGGAGGTATATGAGCAAATGTCAATACAACAAGGCTCAGCAGGAGGCGTTCCAGTGCTGATTCTGAAAGAAGGAGCTTCACAGACAAAGGGTCGCGATGCCCAGAAGAACAACATCACCGCTGCAAAGCTGATAGCCGAGATAGTAAGAAGTTCTCTCGGGCCAAGAGGGATGGACAAGATGCTGGTGGACACCCTTGGCGACGTGACAATAACAAACGACGGAGCAACAATCCTGAAGGAAATAGATGTTCAACACCCTGCAGCAAAGATGATGGTAGAGGTCAGCAAGGCGACTGACAACGAGGTCGGCGATGGGACCACCTCAGTCGTTGTCCTTGCCGGCGCTCTTATTGAAAAGGCGGAAGAGCTGATAAACAAGGATGTCCACCCGACAATAATTGTCGACGGCTATAGGAAGAGCGCCACAAAGGCTATTGAAGTGCTCAACAGCATCGCGCAAAAAGTCGCTGGCAACGAAAAGGAAGAGCTGGCAAGGATAGCCAGAACGTCGATGCAGACAAAGCTTGTGTCAAAGGAGGCAGGCGACCTCGCCCAGATTGTGGTCAATGCCGCGATTTCAGTCGCAGACAAGACAGATTCGGGCTACAGGCTGGATATCGACGACATCAAGGTGGAAAAGAAGGCAGGCGGCTCTATCAGGGACACAAAGTTGATCAAGGGCATCGTCCTTGACAAGGAAGTTGTGCACGGCGGCATGCCCAAGAGGATCCAGTCCGCCAAGATTGCCCTTATCAATTCGGCGCTTGAAATTGAAAAGACCGAGTTTGACGCCAAGATAAACATCAGCTCGCCGGACCAAATGAAGATGTTCCTTGAAGAAGAGAACAGGATGCTGAAATCGATGGTCGACAAGATAGTCGAGAGCGGCGCCAATGTCGTCGTGTGCCAGAAGGGGATTGATGACATCGCCCAGCACTATTTGGCAAAGGCAAACATTCTTGCGGTAAGGCGCGTCAAAGAGTCAGACATGACAAAAATGTCCCGCGCAACCGGCGCCAGAATAGTCAACAACCTTGACGACCTAACTGCAAAGGATCTGGGTTCAGCAGAGCTTGTAGAGGAACGCAAAGTAGAGACTGACAAGTGGGTCTTTGTCGAAGGGTGCAAGCACCCCAAGTCGGTGACCATACTTATCAGGGGCGGCTCGCAGAGGGTAGTCGACGAGGCCGAAAGGTCTGTTCACGACGCGCTGATGGTCTCAAAGGATGTCCTTGAAAAGCCGGCAATCGTTGCAGGCGGAGGAGCTCCAGAGGCATACGCTGCATCCAAGCTGAGAGAGTGGGCAAGCACCCTTTCCGGCAGAGAGCAGCTGGCTGCAGAAAAATTTGCAGAGGCCCTTGAAGTGATACCGCTGTCTCTTGCAGAGAACGCGGGTATGGACCCGATAGACACGCTCACCGAGCTCCGCTCAAAGCAGAGCAAGGGAAGCAAGTGGACCGGCGTCGATGCGAGGAACGCCAAGATCGCCGACATGAGCAAGCTGGACGTGGTTGAACCACTTGCAGTAAAGGAGCAGATAATCAAGTCTGCCACCGAAGCCGCGTCGATGATCCTGAGGATCGACGACGTTATAGCTTCAAGCAAGTCCGGTGGCGGCGGCCCGCCTGCACCTCCAGGCGGAATGGGAGGTATGGGCGGCATGG
>DAINRX010000014.1:0-6787 GCA_036741635.1 Nitrososphaera sp. | reverse complement strand
GGTGGCGGCGGCCCGCCTGCACCTCCAGGCGGAATGGGAGGTATGGGCGGCATGGGTGGAATGGGCGGAATGGAGATGTAAAAACATCTCTGCCACTCAACTTTTTTTCTTTAATTCTACTTCAATCACTTCTTTTATCCAGCTTCCTGTTTCCTGCATCTTTAGCAGCTTGTTCAAAAAGTCGTCCCATGATATCCTGCCATAGGCTTCCACCCATGCCTTGTAGTGGTCCGTCATGCTCTGGAGCGCCTGCGCGTGGTGGATGCAGTACCTGTTGTTGGCAAGAGTGTTTCGGTGGCAGGCGGCGCATTGAGTCATGGAAGGTTTATTTATAGTTGGGATTTTAAGGGTTATAACAATACGTCAATGCTCACCACCACTTCTTCAAAGGTTGTAGGGGTAGTTGCCATCGCCTACCTAGTGGTGTTTTTCGCCCTTGCCTCAGGCATGGTAAACGCGATAATCGAAGGAGGCAGCAGAGGAGGAGCCTTTATCCTGCCGTCTCGGTCGGTCCAGACATCTGGCGAGACGGTGGTCATTACCCTGCTCCTCTTTATCGGGATGGCCGGCACGTTCCTGCTCTACGAGTCTGGCAGGAGCCTCGACCCGAGAGCGCAAAAGGCAATGCTCATCTCGGGCTTTGGGGCGATGGGCGTAGCCCTCCTCATAGGGTTCATGCTGGTCAGTGTCAAATTGTGACAAGGCTGTGCCAGTAGTACAGCGTCGTCCCGGCCGGAATCGACTCATGCTCTATTATCCTCATCACAAGACCATCATCGTGCAGCTCGACGCTCATCCTAACTGCGCTCTTGTACTGCAAGAGCCTTCGGCTTGCCGGTGACTGGGCCCACCCCTGGCCGCCCTTGCCGCGGTAGCGCAGCATGCTGGATGCAAGCACCGGGGCGCCGGCATCAGCGCCGCGCCGGACGACGAGCATCAGTAGCACGGACAGCAGGTGGTTCAGGCCGCCGGTCCCCCGCTCCTGCGTCCTGAAAAGGCTGTAAAAGCTGTTGACCGAGTCAAAGATCACAAGCGAGCTTGCACTCATTGATGCAAGCACATCTTTTATCATCGGCGCAAGCATGCCTTCCGAAGGCAGGTAGACATCGACGCTGTTTTTTGCATGGACAAGCCCGGCGTTCAGGTACGCCGTGAACATCGTGTCAAGGTCGACGTAGATCGTTTTTTCAAACTGCGACGCCAAGTGGGCGACAAAGCATAGCTTGGCGTACGGGTCGCTGAACATCAGCGTATTTAAGCCACGCGTGCTCAAGATCTTGCTGATAGAGTCCACTTGCAGCTGCTCCATTGCACGAGGTTGAATATAATACATGAGTGAAGCCGACCACGGCCAGATACGGCGCGATTTTCCAATCACCAAAAAGATGATATACATGAACAACGGCGCAATTGCGCCTACGCCGCTGTCGACCATCAAGGCAACGACTGACTTTATGCTCAAGATATCAGAGGAGGGCCCTGACGCTTCCCAGACAGCTGACTATATTTCGTCGCTCCTAAACGAGCTCCGGACAAGGATAGCGCACCTGATAAACTGCGACTGCGACGAAGTGGTGCTCACCCAGAGCACGACTGAAGGGCTCAACATAGTCGCCAATGGAATTGGATGGAAAAAGGGTGATGCAATAGTGATCAGGGGCGGCAGGCATGAGCATCACGCCGACTATTTCCCGTGGCTGTCAGTGTCGCAACAAAAAGGAGTAGAGCTAAGAGAGATTGCCATGACAGACGAGAGCGGCTACTTTGACCTTGGCCAGCTTGAAAAGGCAGCAAAAAAAGCAAGGCTTGTCACGATAAGCCATGTTTTGTATAACACGGGCGCAATAATGCCGGTGGAAGAGGTTGGCAGGATAGCAAAAGAAAACAATGCACTCTTTTGCGTCGACGCGGCGCAGAGCGCTGGCACCGTCAGGGTAGATGTGAAAAAGATCAGCTGCCACTTCATGGCGTTTCCGGGTTTCAAGTGGCTCTGTGGGCCGACCGGCATCGGCGTGTTTTACTGCAGCAAGCAAGCATCCGAAATGCTGACGCCGTCCGTAATAGGAGGCGAATCCGCGACGCTGTCAGAGCAGAACAACGTCCTTGCATACCTCGACATGCCAAGCAGGTTCCAGGCGGGCTTTCGTAACTTTCCCGGAGCCGCAGGGCTTGAAGCCTCTCTACGCTACGTGCTGCGAATAGGCATTGATAGGATAAGGCAGATGAACATGAAGGTTGCCAACGCTCTGCGCGACGAGATGGGCAGGATTCCGGGCGTAAAGATGTACGGGCCAGATGACGAAGGCAGGCGGTCGTCCATAGTCACGTTCATGCCGCCGCCAGCAGCAGCGGTGGATGCGTCAACAATTGTAAAGAAGCTTGAGCAGAACAGCATAGTGTTTGCCGCAAGGGACGTCGGGAGCCCAAAGAAAGCATTAAGGGCAGCGCCCCACTTTTTCAACAGCGAAGAAGAAGCGGCGACTGCCGCAAGAGACGTCAGGGCGCTGCTAAAGTGATTTTATCTCTTCTTCTGCTCGCCCTGCCCTTCAATCACTATCATTGTCAGGGTAGAGCGCACCTTGTCAATCCGCCTCACATGCCAAGTTATGGTCTCACGCAGCCTGTCCATAGAATCTGAGCTTATCTTGGCTATAATGTCGTAGACTCCATACACTCCAGAAACTTCAACAGCTTCAGGTAATTTCTTTAGCTCGCGGATGATTTCTTCTTCAGATCCAAGGTCGCAGTTGATAAGGACATATGCTGTTGGCATAGAGAATTATTATCATGCCGTAAGTAATTAAACAGATCGTATTTTTCTCTCAAATCCTTTTATTAATGACGACTTGGCTTTAAGGGCTGTGCATATATGAGAGTTATCGACCTTACGATAAAGATCACGCCTTCAATGAAGGTATTCCCCGGGTCGCCCCAGCCGTCCTTTGTCCAGTGGTCAAAGCTTGAGACGCACGGCTACGACTCTGAGGCGATGTTCATGAGCACCCATACTGGCACGCACATTGACGCGCCATCACACTTTGCTCGTGGCCTTGCAAGCGTCGACAGAATTCCAGCAGGCCGACTCGTCAGCAGCGCCGTTCTGGTAAGGGCGCCCAAAAAGGCGAACCAGCTGATAGAGCTGGGCGATGTTGAAGGCGAGAAAATTGGCGAAAACGACACAGTCGTGTTTGCCACCGGCTGGGAGAAGCGTGTCGCAAGTAAAAACTACATGGCTGAAAACCCCGGGCTGTCTGCTGGCGTTGCAAAGTACCTTGTGAAAAAGAAGGTCAACGCAGTTGCCATAGACGGTCCAAGCATCGACGCCGGTGCCGACGAAAAATTCACGGCGCATAACATCCTGCTGCCGGGCAATGTGCTGGCAGTTGAAAACCTCTGCAACCTTGGCAGGGTAGCGAAGAAAAGGTTCACCATAGTAGTGTCCCCGCTCAGGCTTGAAGGGGCGACCGGATCGCCTGCCCGCGTGCTTGCGATTCTGTAAATTACTGTAGACTCCTCTAGATGCAGCTACGAGAACCACATATCAACAACCTTTTTAGCCAAAGAGCCGAGAACCTCTGCGCATATGGAGTTGGAACGTCCGAGAAAAATGGAACTGCTGCATACTCCAAAGACCGAGATCGTCAAGCTAATGAGGGAAAATTCTTTGACAGTGGACGAAGTGGTATTTCTCTTTACGTCAAACAAGCTGAACACCGCAGACATCAGGACGAATTCGCCGTCGATTTGCGACAAGCTGCTAAACATGTTTCTGCGGCAGACTGAGAAAAAGCAAGAGCAGCAGGCTGCGGCAGTCCCTACGACTGTGACCGCCTAGTCGCTGCTGCTGCTGCTTCTTTGCGCTTTTATTTGCTCGGCATAGCCGTCGAACCAGATTGCGGCAGGTCGATGTACCTGTCTGTTGAAAAGTGGTAGCCGGTGCCGCTATGTCCCACGCTTCAATCGTTCTATTTACGGCGTTTGCTTCGCTGACGCACTGGCCGCAGGGTACTCTTTGCTTGAGACGCCCATAAAGTCACACGGCTGGTACCTGCTCTTCCACGGCATCTGCCCATGGTACACCCACTCTTCCTCCAAGCTGACGATGTCAGCTATAGAGACATTATCATCCTTTCGGTCACCTTGTAGTGGCCGGAGTTCATGACAGCTATATCTTGTTCTGCATGTGGCTCTTGATGTGGGAATAGATCGAGCAGTAATAGTCGTACTCGACGTCGTTCTCAATGTTGGTCACCTCGTCGACGGGATATCCCGTCGACGCCAGAAGCCACATCTGCCTGTCGATGTCAGCCCTGACTTCGTCCAAGTCGCGGCTGCCATAGGCAGTCTAGATGTACGTCAGCACTTTTATCCCCTGACCCTTGAACTGCTGGTGCACTTCCAGCATCAGGTTTGGCTCGCCGTCAGGGAACGAATGCGGCACTATAACAAGCTCGGGCCCGGCGGCAAAAGTATTCTTGACGCCTGCTCAGTCATTTCGCCCCGGCCGCCCACCAGGTGGCCGTAGTAAATGACGTAAAAGTTCTCGGTCTTGGCAAATGGAATTATTGGATTTGGCGGCAGCAGCAGAAAAAATTGCCGCCGCCGCCTCCACTACGGCGGCAGCAATGGCTGCAGAAGCTATGATGATTATTGCTAAGTACGACCTTGATTGCGCGGTTTGCACCAGTAACGATGGGCTCCGCGCTTTTTATGCAGAAGCGATCTAGCTTCCGGTTATGCCTTGCGCCACGAGGATAGAGTAGCAGCCAAGGCCGCACTCTTCGCATATCGGCTTTAATCCCTTGCTATCAGCGCTCCCTATGCAGCACGGCTGCTTGACCCTGCCCATGTGGTCGAGCGACAGTATTGCCCACGACGGGCACTGCACCGGAGTTGTCCCCACACCCCCCCAGTTGCCCCTCATAAGCGATATCTGCTTTGGGCTGTTTATGATGTAATCTGGGTATTTTTCCTTCATAGCGATTATCTTGTCAACGACTTGGTTCCGCACCTCGCCAAACGGCAGCATCAGCGGGTCGCCCTTTACAAAGGGAGTGTGGAACTGGAACCCGATCTTGTTTATCACGCCCCGCCACTCTTCTGCCAAGTCCTCGACTGTTGTGTAGTTGAGCGAGTTGATGGTCATGGTGATCCAGATGTCCTTGTACGCCGGCTTGCCATTTCTGGGCGGGCCGGCGATGTAGTCCATGATATTCTTCTTTGACTTGGCGTACGACCCCTTGCCCCTTATGCTGTCGTGCACTGCTTCCGTGCCGTCCATTGAAACCCAGTAAAAGTACAGGCCGTCGTACCTCCTTAGCGGAAAAGTGGCGTTTGTGACAACGCAGACCCGCTTGGGCATCTCCTCACAAAAGACCTGAATGATTTCTGGTCGAAGCGTTGGCTCGCCACCCACCAAGGTTGTGAGGAGTATGTGCTGCTTGTTGAATTTCTCCCGGATTATGCGCCGCCAATCCTCCACCGACATGTCCTGCTCCTCCTCCTTGCGGTTGAGCCACCAGTAGCAATGCGTACAATGAAGATTGCAGACGTTGTTTACGTCGACAGAGCCGTACATTGGCTGCTTTGTCTTGAACAGCCTGTACGCGGTCATTTTCTTGAAGATGCTAATGTAAAACGGCATTTCGCGCAAGAGGTCGGTTATGCCGCGGCCATAGATTAGGTCTACCATTCGTCTTATCAGCGTTACCGCATTAAATAAACATTAGAGTTGCTCCGCCCGCCCAAGTTGTTCTGCTACAATATACTAGTAGATAGTTAGTTATTGCCAGAGACTAGCTACTTCATATCAGCTTTTCCCCATAATAGGAAACGTCTAGGACATCCTAAGCCGAAGCCTGACCAAGGAGGATCTAGAGAGGTGGCTCTTTGCCGCAAAAAGCCGGCCTGCGCCCATCCTACACAGGCGGCCGCGCATCATCGAAGCAAGGTCGCGCAGCAGCCCCCGGTACCATTGCAGGATAGACTGGGACGTTGCCAGGCGGTTCTTGGAAGTGATTTACCGCGAAGGCACAAGGTAAGGAGGACAAAGCTTGCAATGAAGGCCGGCACCAACTATACGGCGTGCAACAGGTACGTCGCGTGGCTGGCAAAGGTCAACTGGGTCAGCGTTCAGGACAGCGAAATCGGGCTTACAGATGCCGCATACAAGTGTGCACGCGCCTTTTTGTCAGTCAGTCAATAAAAAACCCTTTTTTATAATACAAATTTTTTGTCTTGCAAGTGCATATTGCGCGCTGCTTACCGGATGCTGAACAAAGATTATTACAGTTAGAACCCGCAGGATGCATGGCAGCAGAAAAGGACGAAACGGTTGCTGGCGGTCAAAAGGGCGGCAGCAGCATGATGCTCACGGTAGTGGCCTTGACCGCTGCATTCGCTGTTGCATTGCTGGCGGCTCTGCTTGCTTCCGTGATGCTTGAGGATGTTGCTCAGCCTGCAAGAACAGTAGTAGAGTCATCAAAGCCGGCGCATTGTATTCAGAAGACAATGATATGCCAGAATTTACTGTCCCTTTGATCGTCATTTTAGCTGCTTCCGCTGCCGGCCTTGCTGCCATGATAAGCGAAATGAGAAAGGCAAAGGGGATCTGGTTCTCCAATCCTGAAAAATTCAGGTAGCGGCATTTGGCGTCCAACGTATAAATTATGCTAAGTAGGAGCGTATTTTGCTCAGGGCCCGTAGCTCAGCCAGGTAGAGTACCGGACTTTTATCTTCTCATAGAAAGAAATCCGGCTGTCTCGGGTTCGAATCCCGACGGGCCCGC
>DAINRX010000013.1:0-19136 GCA_036741635.1 Nitrososphaera sp. | reverse complement strand
TAACTTCACTTTCATGAATTTAGCAATAATTATAATAATTTTACATGTTACACATGTATAATATGTAGAAATTTGTCCCATTAACTTATTACACATGTAGTTTATACGTGTATTGATATTGAGCAATTATGATAATCATAATTGATTATCATTAGGTTTGCCAGCTTTATGCTGCCGCCCAGCGTTTTCCCAGCAAGCACCCCTGCTGCACATGCTATGCCTGCGCCTGCTATAAAGGAATCAGGCTGCTATCCAGCTTGGCTTCAAAGCCACCGCAGTTCATCCTAGGCATTCCCTTCCCAGTATTGCCTTGTCGCTGCACCTTTCTAGCTTTATCCTAAGCTGCTCCATTTTTCAAGCTGTTTTCCTATGGACAATCTGATCCTACACAAGTAGAGTGGAACAAGCAATGCCCCTGCAAGCAGCAAGAAAAGCTTCACTGGCAATAAAATGCGGCAAAAACATGTATTTCTGCTCTTTGCAGTAAAATAATAGAGGGCAGCTCAGTCAAATGCCTTCTCTTCACTACTACATCAGGATTAACTCTGAATCTTCACTGCTGCCAGATAGGATTAGGCAGTTCGCATTAATTAATTCTTTTTCAGTTCTTTTATAGCTACTGCGGCCCGCTCTTCTTTGTGGAAATACTGGAAACGCGCGCATGCACATATATGAGATCACGCCTGCTCCAGGAAAGGCTTGTACCGCTCGACAAGCTCTGAAAGCGGGAAGCGCTTCTTGCCCACTATCTTGATGTCGACTCGCGGCTTTTTCCCCTTTTCGATGTCGATGATGTTGTAGCAGTTCTCAAAGAACCCGCGGAACCTAGTCGAAGACGTCGTGCCTGCGTATGCTATTTCCAGCCGCCCGAGGTTCCAGGCCCACGGCCGGTGCTTGTGGCCGCAGAGCACAAGATCGACTCCCGACTGCAGGCATGCCCGCAGCGTGTCGCCTGCGTCAAGTATGATGATTTTATCGGTGCCTGTATCCGGGATGCCTATCAGGTGGTGGTGCATCGCCACTATCTTGGTCTTCATCTCGGGGAACTTGGTCAGGGTCTTTTCTACCCACAGGTTCTGCCGATAGCCTACCTCGCCCTCGTCTCTGTCCGGCCTTGCGGTGCCCAAGGTAAGGACTATGGCGTCGTCGAACTCGTAGATCTGCTTTGACGGAAAGAACTTTTTGAACAGGAGGTACCCGGTGTGCCGGTAGTCGTGGTTGCCGGCGATTACGATGACGTTCGGGCAGCTGAACCTCTTGAGCTCGTTCCTTGCCTTTTCAAACTGGAACAGTAGGCCGTCGTCCGTCAGGTCGCCTGTGACGATTATGGCGTCAGGCTTTAACTTGTTGACCTCGTCGACGACGGCGTCAAAGACGCTCTGGACGAAAAGGCCGCCCACGTGAATGTCAGAGAGTTGGACTATTTGCAAAGCGAGATGTATGCATGCCCGGCGCTATATAATATTACAACGATATATGCGCGCAAAGCAATATTAACGCCTTAGACTGCTCTTTAAGAATAATTGCCAAAGCGCAAGATAAAGGAAGAAAAGCCGAAGAAAAGGCTGGGCAAGAAGGAACTCTTGATAGCCCCTGTTGCCATGGGAGCCGCCACCCTTGTCGCGCTTGTGGTAATACCGCTCTTTGCGCCGCCGCCAGACCCTACCCAGGTCTGCCTGAGGGCGCACAACGTTGAAACCTTCCAGCTTCATCCAAGGGTAGAGGTGATTGTCGACGGTCAGCCCATGATCTTGCCTGACAATGTTGGCAAGCAGCCCAAAGACGGCCAAGAATGTCTCCGCCCAATCCATACTGACGAAGCAGGCAGCATCGTCCACATAGAGTACATCAGACCCATCAGGTTCACCATGGCCGACTTTATGAAAGTCTATGCATACGACGGGCAGGCAAGAGTTGTAGACAACTCGACAGGGATGATGCAGACCCTTAACCTCACCAACTATGACGTGCAGTACTCCTACTTTTCAGAAGCAGGCGAATTCACCAAGGTAGCCCAGCCTTCCGAGGTGCCGCCGTTCCCACAGGACAACAGAATGGTCGCCCGCGTGGAGCTGATATCGAAGCAATAATAGAATAGAATAAGAATAAATAGCGAAAAAAGCGCCTGCCTCATTGACTTTGGTTTGGCCAAGAAAACTGCAGCGGTAATCAGGGGCGACGGCACGGGCCCGGAGCTCGTTGATGCAATGATCAAGGTTTTGAAGGCTTGCAATAGCAAAGTTGAATTGGTTCCATGCGACGCGGGGTCGGAGTGGTGGCAAAAGAACGGCGGCAACTCCTACATCTCGCCTGAGGTGTGGAAGCTACTTGAAGAGTCCGACGCCTGCTTTAAAGGTCCGACGACCACGGTGCCGGTGCCAAACGCGCCACGCAGCGTCGCAGTCAGCATCAGGCAAAAGTTTGAGCTTTACTGCAACATCAGGCCGATCAAGACGTACAAGCACGCCGAAAAGCAGCTTGACTTTGTGTGCGTTCGCGAAGCCACTGAAGGGCTGTATGCAGGCATCGAGTTCAAGACGAGCGATGATTCTGCCATAGCTATCCGCAAGACAACAAGGAAGGGCTGCGAGCGCGTTGCCAAGCGCGGATTTCAGGTGGCAAAAGACAGGGGCTTTGACAAGGTTTACGCGATAACCAAGCGCAACATCCTGAAGGAGACGGACGGCATTTTCTGGGCCGCGGTTGAAAACGCGCAAAAGCAGTTCAAGAACATACAGGTCGAGGAATACTACATTGACAACATGACGCAGCAACTGGTCAAGAACCCCGAGAGGTTCAACAAGAGCGTGCTTCTCAGCACCAACCTGTTCATGGACATCGTTTCGGAATGCGCGTCAGGGCATGTCGGCTCTATTGGCAACGTCTACTCGGGCAACTATGGCGACAGCTATGCAATGTTTGAGCCGGCGCACGGCAGCGCGCCCAAGTATGCAGGGCAGAACAAGGTCAACCCGGTCGCCACTATCCTATCAGGCGCCTGGATGGTAGAGTACCTTGGAGAAAAGGCAATCTCTGACGCGATATTCAAGGTGACAGAGGACGTCATTAACGAAAACAGGTACGTCACCTACGACTTGGGCGGCAGCGCGACGCTTTCGCAGATGGCAGATCAGATAGCGGCAAGGGCCGGTAAGCTTTTGAAAAAGTGACCTAGCGGCTCAGCTCTACGACTAACAGCGTTTCATAGAACAGCCTTTTTTCCTTTACTACTTTTTTGCGCATCTTTTTTTCTGCAATCAGCCTGCCAAGCGCGCTATGGTCTGCCAGCGACGAGACTACCACAAGCATCCTGCCGCCCTTGGCGAGCAGTGGCAGTGCCGACTCTACAAAATGCATGGTAGTTTCTATGCCTGAAGGTCCGCCGTGCACTGTTGGATCTTTAACTCTATCGTCAGGCAGATAGGGCGGATTGCTCACTATCAGGTCAAACCTCCCAGAAAACGCGGACGCGGCGTCGCAGCAGGCAAGCATGGCGTCGGACCTGCGCCTGCAGTGCTGCAATGCCTGCAGATCGATGTCAGAGCCAGCTACATTTTTGAAATTCTTTTCAAGCACCTTGACCAGCAGGCCCGATCCTACTCCTATCTCGAGCGCCCACCTGCCCCGGTACTGCCTGACGCAATCTGCAAGGAGGAATGTGTCGTCAGATGGAACGTATATTTTTCATCGACCCGGCAAGCTTGAAAACTTCGCCTGTGCTTAACTGATCTATCCTCTTATTCCCAAAGTCAGCGCTTATGCCGACCTTGGCAGCTACAGATGATGCCTTCTTGTTCCTCTTTGAGAAGAGGAGGTTGAGGCTTTTTATCGTCTCCCTTGTTGCTGTATTTGTTGGAATAACCTTTATCATAGCAGACTCGATCAGCGGCCGCGGCTCAAACGACTGCCTTCCAACTCCAAATAATTTCTCTATCGCAAAGCAGTGCGTTGCCAGCGCAGATATCGCCCTGTAATTGTCGTCGCCCGGCCCGGCGGCAAGCTTGTCTGCAAATTCCTGCTGCACCATGACTACTGCTCTTTTGAATTTCTGGGTAGCGAGCCACTCAAACGCGTCTCTGCTGCGAGAATAGGGCAGGTTTGAAACAAAGACGTCAAAGTGCAGGTCACTGGTCTTGAACAGGTCTGCGTTTACAAGCTCCAAGTTGTGAAACGGCAGCAGCTGCTCACGCGCTTTTTCGTACAGCTTGCTGTCGACTTCGTACGAAATGACGCGCCTTGCTCGCTTGCATAGCTCTGCCGTCAGGACTCCCTGCCCGGCTCCTGCCTCGCACACTGTTTCCTCCCTGCCTATGCCGGCAGCCTCGATGATTCTGGCAAGGATCCGCCGGTCAACGAGCATGTGCTGGCCAAAAGCCCGGGTAACGCGTCTGTGGGGCATTATTATTTTACTTTCTTACAAAGAGGTTCATTCTGGCTTGCCCCATTATCTCCTCAATTATCCTCTTGGCTACAAGCTTGGCAGGGTCCCTCAGGCCAACCCTGTTCTGGATTTCCATAAAATTCTCGAACTTTTTCTTGTCCCTTTCCTTGATTATCGTCATCATGTACGTCTTGCCAATGCCCGGTATGAGCTCGAGCGCGTGTATCCTCGGCGTTATCGGCTGGGACATGTTGATATAGCCCACAAAGCGCTTTTCGTTGGCAAACACCACCTTTTCAACTATGTTTGGGAGCTCATTCTTGGCCGCCTGGGAGATGTCATTGTATTCCAGCCTCCCAAGGACGCTTGCCACCTTGTCCCGGCCCTCCCGGCCGATGTAGAGGCGCTCACCAATCTCGACTGTCACGTTCTGGACGCCGAGCAGCTCCAAAAGGGTGAGCCTCTCCTCCCCAATGGCCTGGATAATGACGCCTTCCCTGCCCCTTACAGTTACGGACTTGCCCCTAGGAGTAAAGTCGAGCACATAGGCGTATTCCTCATATTTCCTTGGCTGGCCGTGATCCGCATGGCCGCCTGCCGGGTGGCCGGCGGCTGCAGGGTCATGAGTCGGCGGTGGTTGTCCTGACAATGTCTATTACCACTATATGCAGAGAGTCGGTATTTAACTTTGGGTGTCTGGCTTTAGAATATTGAGCATCTTTTCCAGCGTTTCAGAGAGGATGAGCTTTTTCCACCCAAAGGTAAAGGCTCTGAGCTCTTCAAGCGAGGTAGGCATGATGTTGACCACTTCGACGGCCTCTTCTTCCGTCAGGTCGCACTCATCCACCAGCTGGCGCATCATCTTTTGGGCTTTCTTTGAGTCTACTTTTGCAAACTTGCTGACATAGTCAGCCGTCCACCTCTGGATCTGATCCATGTCGTCAGGCTTGACTGATTCGAGAATTTCCTTTACTTGCGGCAGAGTGATGATCTCTTTCTTGATAATCTCTGTCATTTGTTGCTGACACCCGCCGCTGCTGCTGCGGCAGCAGCAGCAGTAGTAGTAGTAAGGGGCCTGATGTGGTTTAGCCTCGTCTGCAGGATCTTTTTCTTGTCGCCAAACATCACCGCGACCCTCAGGGTTCGTCTCCCGACCTCCTCGACCACGCCTATCCTGCCGTGAAACCTTCTGTGAGGGGTGGTGTTATGCTCCCTCGGGTCAACGTCGACGATAACCTTGTCGCCAACCTTGTAATCGTGAAGCAGATATGATATGCCCCTGACAACATTGTCCTTTGTCAGTATTGAACGGGCCTTTCTTTTGGTGCCGTGCGATCGTGGCATGGTATAGGACATCACTGCCAAATGCCTTAATTTAATACTATCTACCTTCGTTGACGTCTGAGATTCCGCGGCCTGCCAGAGTGAATAGGATTTCGCGCTCGGCGTGGTACGGGCTGTCGACCATCCTTGCAATGCGGTTCTTGCCAGAGCGCTTGAGGTATATCCTGTACGTGCTGGTGTGTGCGACTACGTTTCCGCCGGTGGGCCTGACTGTGTCGCCAAAGACTGCGTCCGGCGAAGCCTGGATCTGGTTGGTCACCATTACCGCCACTTTGTAGGTCTCAGCCATCCTGATCAGAATGTGCATGAACCTGTTCAGCCTCTGTTGCCTGTCAGACAATGTTGCGCGGCCGAGGAACTCTGCGCGGTAATGCGCAACCGCCGAGTCGACAATTATCAGCCTGACGTTGTTTTCTTCAATGACTGGGCCGGTCTCCTCTATGATAAGCTCTTGGTGGGCGCTGTTGTACGCCTTGGCCACGATAATGTTTTCAAGCGCCGTGTGAGCGTCAAGTCCCCTTGCCTGAGCAATAGAAGCTATTCTCTCTGGGCGAAAAGTGTTTTCCGTGTCGATGTAAATCGCCTTTGCTGCAAGGCCGCCCGCCTGTGCATCTTGCTGCACCATGACGCACAGGGTGTGGCATAGCTGCGTCTTGCCGGTCCCGAACTCTCCGTAAACTTCTGTGACTGCCTTGGTCTCCAAGCCTCCGCCGAGCAGGTCGTCAAAGCTTTTCGAGCCTGTCGATATGCGCTCCTTGCGCTTCTTGTAGAGGTTGGTGGCTGTGACAAAGCTTTTGTCTATTATGCCAAGCTCTTCGAGCATCACCCTAGCCTTGTTGCAAATGCTGACTGACTCGTCCATCTCCATGCCAGTGACCTCGGCTACATCCACAGGCCCCCTCACAAGCAGATCCTTGATTGAGCGAAAGCCTGCATCCCTGAGGCGCTTCTCGGTCGCCGGGCCTATCTCTTCGATGTTGCCAAGCGCCAGCTTGCCAGAAACGGTGGTGTCCTCCTCGGCAGTCAAAGTCATCCTACCTTTAGCATTGCCACTAATTAGGGTTAATAAGGCAAAAAGATGGCATATGCGGGCGCTAGAAAAAAGTATATATCTTTGTTCTTTCTGGTCTACCTAAGTAGAGGGATATATGATCCAAAGCAAGACGTTGGTCGTGACGGCTCTTGCAACAGTCATGGTGCTGTCTATAATCTCACTTTTGCCAAACTACGCGGAGGGGCACGGTGTACAGGCACAGCTGCAGAGCAGATTCGTAAGGATTGAGAATGAGCAGTTCTCGGACAACACTCTGAACACAGGCGACGAGCTGACCGTAACTGGCGAACTAACGAGTCTGGTCAACAGGGAACTCAGGGCATGGCTATCGCTGTTCAGCGAGTCGGCTAATGCAGGCAACAGATGGGAGTTCCTGTCAAGAGATCCACCTGGCAACATATTCGACATCCCGCCAGGAGCAACAATTCCATACTCGATGACTGTGAGGGCGCTTGAGCCAGGCACCTACCACGTACACACGCAGCTTAACGTCGAGCACGTAGGTCCGGGTCTTGGCAGGGGTCAGACAGTGAACGTTAGCGGTGATGCCGTAATAAAGCCAATCCCATATGGTAACATCGTTTACCAGTGTGTGATTATCGGCATAGGTCTCGGCGTGACATTTGCAACAAGGCCGTGGCAAGTAATCTAAAAACCACAACCCCACTCCTTTTTCCTTTTAATTTCTTGTTTTCAGGCGTCAACAGAGGCGCTGTTGTTGTTGTCGTAAAACTTGAAAAAATTTATTGCTGAACAGCCTGCTGCTGTTTGACCAGCTCGTACTTTGACGTGTATCCTCGCGGGTTTATCATCATGCCCTTGTAGTTGAAGGTAGACGAGTTACCTACAATGACCGTCGTTATCATGCCAAGCATGTCCTGGTGATCCAGCATTTTGTCCAGAGTCGTCACTACGACCTGCTGGGTCTCCCGATAGGCGCCCTTGACTATTGCGACTGGAGTGTCTGGCTTGCGATATTTCAGGAATATCTCCCGAGTGTCGCGCAGCTGGTGCACCCTCTTTTTGCTTGCAGGGTTGTAGATTACGGTGACATAGTCGCCCAGCGCAGCCGCCTCTACGCGCTTGACAATCATATCCCAAGGAACTAAAAGGTCGCTCATGCTGACGACTGCAAAGTCCGTCATGAGGGGTGACCCTACCAGAGCAGCGCAAGAGTTAAGCGACGACACTCCCGGGACGCATTCGACATAGATGCCGCTTTCCCTGTCCCAGCCCTTTTCTGCCAGAATTTCATAGATCAGGCCGACCATGCCGTAAATGCCCGGGTCGCCTGACGACACAAGCGAAACGACCCTACCCTTTTCTGCAAAGCCTATCGCCTGGTTTGCCCTGTCAACTTCCTGCGTCATTGCGTATCGGTAGACTTCTTTGCCCGCTACCAAGTCTTCGACAAGGCTGACATAGGTGTCATAGCCGACGATAACTTCGCTTTCTTCAATGACCTGCTTTGCCCTGTATGTCATGTGGTCATGGCTGCCAGGCCCGACGCCCACCACGTACAGCTTGCCCTTTTTGTCGACCATTCGCAAGGGTTGAGATTGACTGGATGCAATTTATCCTTTTCCGGCCTTGCCAAGCCCGAACTCGTCATGCAGTGCTCTTACTGCCTGCTCGCAGTCTCTGTCGTTGACCACGAAAGCAAGGTTGAGCTCCGAAGAGCCCTGTGCTATCATTATCACGTTTACGCCATGCTTGGCAACTGCGCCAAACACCTTGGCCGCCACGCCCTTGATGCCGCGCATCCCCGAGCCCACCACTGCAAGGACTGCAACGTCGTCGTTGACGTTCACCTGCTTGATGACCTTGCCGAGCAGGTTCAGTTCCAGAGTAGTCGTCGCCTTGTCAAGGTCGCTCTTTCTTACAACCATGGAAATGCTGGACTCTGATGGGCTCTGCGAGATCATCATGATGTTGACACGATTTTTGGCAAGCGTGTCAAATATCCTGGCGGCCGTCCCCGGCGCGCCGACCATGCCTCCGCCGCTCACGTCAATGAGCGCAGTGTGGCGTATGGCGCTGACTGACTTGACTATCTTTTGTGACTCTTTGCTGGGGTTTTGCGTTATGACGGTGCCTGTGTGCTTGACGTTGAAGGTGTTGCGGATCCTGATCGGGATCTTGGTGTCCATCACCGGCTCTAGCGCCCGAGGGTGCATGTACTTGGCCCCAAAGAGCGCCATTTCCATCGCTTCGGCAAACGACACCTCCCTGAGCACCTGCGCGTCCTTGACTATCTTGGGGTCGGCAGTCATAAGGCCGTCGACGTCGCTCCACAACCACACCTCGTCGGCGCCGATGCTGGCAGCTATTATAGTTGCAGTATAGTCGGAGCCTCCGCGCCCTATGGTGGTAGTGTTGCCATGCTGGTCTGCGCCGATAAAGCCGGTGACTACAGGCACGATATCCTGCTGCGAGAGCAGGGGCTCGATCTTGTGGCTGACGCGCAGCTTTGTAGTGTCCATGAGAGGGCGAGCTTCGCCAAAGTTGCCGTCGGTGAGTATGCCGGCTTCCTTGCCTGCCAGGTGCTCCGACTTTAATCCAATGTCCTGCAGGGCAAACGACACTATTGGCGTTGACAGGCGCTCGCCAAACGACATCAGGTAATCCAGTGACTTGGGCGTAACTTCGCCTAAAAGGACAATTCCGCCAAGCACGTCTTCAAGCTCGCTAATTATCTTTTTGACTGTCGCTGTAGCGTCGCTCTTGAGCTTTTTGTCTGCTATCGCGCCGTCGGCGATGTCGAGGTGCGTCTTGGCTGACTTTTTTACAAATTCGTCAATTGATGCTTTATCACCTCTCTTGACACTGTCTGCTATCGATAGCAGGCCGTCGGTCATGCCGCGGACTGCAGAAACGACGCAGATGATGTCGTTGCCACGCTTGTGCGACTTGACTAATTGAGCGATGTGCCTGATCTTGTCTGGAGAATCCACCGCAGTTCCGCCAAACTTCATCACAAGGCGCATATTACTACTACTAATCCTGAACTCGCGGAGCCAAATAGAAATGGATCCTGCCCACATTTGCTATCTTGAATTCAAGCCGGAGAGGCATCTTGCTCGAATACTCTGCGGCGACAGAGCCGCCCATCGAGACGACTGCCTTGGTTATTTTCGACAGATAGTCGAGGCTGTACGTAGTTTTGCTGTCCTCCTTGACCACAAGCTCTTCTAGCCCTTCGTTTCCCGCCTCAAGCGAGATGTCTGCCTCGCCCGAGTCGCCTCTGCCTGAAAAGTCTATCTTGCCTGATTTGGACTCTATTGAAATGTATTCTGACACGACCTGAACGTCAGAGAGAACTTTGTCAAACGCCATTGCAGTGAGCACTACCTTGGAGTTAAAGTTAAGCTTTGGGAGCGGCGTCGAGCTTGCCGAGCTTTCTATCAGGCGGGTCTTGTACTCGCGCCTGTAGCCGTTTGACATCTTTACGTGAAGCATGCTGTCGTCTCCCAGCGATATTTCAACTGCGTCCTTTTTGTCCGCCCTCCTTACAAGCTTTGAAAACTCGTCGACGCGAATTCCAAACTTGACTGCGCTGTCGCATTCGTACTTTTCAAACGCGTGGTTGGGCCAGTAAATGTCGATTAGCGCAATGTGCGACGGGTCCATGCCCCGAAAGGAGATGCCTTCAGCTGTCGCTTCAAACGTCGCTTCGTCAACGAGCGTCGAGATTGCAGACGCCACGGCCTTCCACTCTTCGGGGGACTTTGTGCGGGCTACAAATACCAAATTAACCTATTTGGCAGCTCCATCGGATTTTAAACATTGCTCTTCCCAAGCGCTGGATTAATTGATCGCTGCATGCAGATACACACATGTGCACATGTTTGGAGGCAGAAAATGATCATACATAGCCGTCTTGGCCGCAGGGGCAACGGCTCTGGTCGTCCTGCTTGCTAGCTTTGCTCCCAGATCGCAAGATTCTGCATCCGTCCCAGCTCATGACATCGAAGTGCTGCCGGTAAAAGAGATGTTTGCAAGAGGCATCTACCAGCACCTTGTCGAAACAAGGTTCGACGTTCCAAGTGTCGATGTCAGGCGCGGGGAGAGCATCGCCGTGTCTTTCACAGTAGAAGAGCATTATAGCCACGTCGAGGGGAAATCGTCGACGTCAAATGATGCCGTTATCTTGATGGTCTGGTTGAGCATTTCGTCAGAGACACTTTCGGGCACTGAGATCCTGACAATGGCCTGCGCCGGCGAATTGCCCGTAAGCAAGATGCTTTGTGGCGAATAGCTCAGATAATCGTTGACGGACACTTCCTGTCCAGACAAAAATAGTTTGTAAACCTGTCTTGAAAGTTTTGACGGTCACCAATTTCCCGGCCGCGGACAGAGGTAGGTAGAAAGCCCGGCCTGCTTTCAATAATAATGATATAATAAACCAGCTGACGCCATCAGGCATAGTTGCGCCACGTGTGGCTGCACTTGGTGCACCGGTAAAACTGCGTGGTCGCTTCGTCAGCAGACCTTGTCTGGAGCATCCACCAGAACGCGGTGCCGTTCTTGCATTCGGGGCACTCGATGCTGGTAGTCGGCAGCGCATCGACGCTGCTCTCGCTGTCCATGACCTTGAGCGATGCTTCTGATCCGATCTTCCTGTTGGCGACTTCTTCCTTTCTGCCATCCTCGCCGCCCTTTTTAGCCTTGAAGCCACACTTGTGGCAGACGACGACCTCCTTGCCTAGCTTTGGCCTCAAACGCGTTTCGCATTCAGGACAGAATCTCAATACGCAGGCGACACCTCTCTCGCTGGCTACTTTTTGAGGGCCGACTTGACCATGCTGAGGAAGTCTTTGGAGTAATCCGCAGCAGAAGCTGAGGCGTCCTGTACGACCTCCATCGGATCCTTTCTCTTTGTCGCCACCCTCATCTGGTATTGCTTGGTTAGCGGGTGCTTCTGAATGACGCCGGCAAAGTCCACGCCCTTTTCCTTGAGCAATTCATGCTGAACGATGTATAGAATGGAAATGTCCTCTTCGCTAACCTTAAGCTCGATCTCATTGTCCTTGACGTCAGTAATCTCTGCTAGCATAATAACGTCAATACAGACAACTACTTATTGAGGATATAAATGATACCATCCAGACAAAATGGCAGCAGACAGCAGCTTCATCGCTGATGCCACTCTTGCCAAGTCGCAGGACAGCGTCAAGCCCGGCCAGCCGCTGACCCTGAGCCTGAGCTTCAAGATAGACGGCGCGATAAGAGAGTCATTTGACCAGAAGAACTGGGAGCGCGCATACAACAAGCACGACAACGGCTTTCGGATGACTATAGAAGTTGGCATCAAGTCAGGCAGAAAAACTGTCATGCCGGTAAAATTCGTAAGAAAGGCGGCGCTATTCTGGACCCGCAATCCCAAGATACAGTACAGGATATGGGTCTCGATAGTCAAGGACGACATGCCGTTTTACCCGCTCACCATTGAAGAGGCGAAATCGTTGCTATTCGACGTCAACAAGGTGATAGAGCTGAGCGGAAGCGACTTTGACTCCGGCACCCAGAAGCTCCACACAGAAATCAAAGTATCGTGGGGCAAGCACAACTATACCGAGCGCACAGAGATCAAGGGCAGGTCAAATGAGATAGAATTGATGCGAGTCGCAGCCTGATGACTGCGGCAGCTGCCAGTTGGGTCAGCTTTCAGAAATTGTAACAACATCAGTGCTTTGGACAATCCTAGGATTCGTGGCTTATCCAAACTAGTTATTGCAAGGTTCTGAGAGAGTAGGTGCCGGTGTGCTCTGGAACCCAAGATATGCCGACATCTGTTGTGCTACTTGCGCTTACTATTGTTGACTGCCAATTTAGTGAGACCGTTATGCCGTTATGGTCTCTTACCTCAGTAATGGCGCGATTGTTGCCTAATCAAAGACATTATCCTCATTGGTGAGAGTAGTAGTTCCGATTATTACTAGCTGTTCATCAACTTTCGGGTCTAGGATGGAAAAGAACCATCTAAAGTCGTTAATACATGCGTTGATGGGTAAATTATAGCCACGTCGTCTGCATCTGGGCTGGTATCAGAAGGGTTTCCCAAAAGAAGTGATAGCGGTACCATCGGTAGCAGCATAAAGGCAATTGCTAGACTAAGGTCCATTGTGCTAGCTAGCTAGGGCTGACACAGCAGATAGAAAATAATAAGGATAGAGGAGGAGGCGGGTTCTATAATCGTAAATGGACACATCCAGACCATTTATAAGATTAAAACGCGAAAGTATGGCAATGCAGAAAAACGACGCTCTGGGCAAGGAAGCTGAGCTTTACACGCCGCTGCCAAACGGCAGGATAAAATGCACGGCGTGCGCTAGACTGTGCGAGATACCGGAGGGCAGGATCGGCCTTTGTGGTATTAGGGGCGTCACGAACAACAAGCTGCATCTGTTCGTTTATGGCAGGGTGATAGCCGGCCACATCGACCCAATCGAGAAAAAGCCTGTCACCCATTACAATCCAGGGACTGACATTTTCTCGATATCTACAACTGGCTGCAACTGGCTCTGCCAGTACTGCCAGAACTACGACATTTCGCAGAGGCGCAAGGTCGAAGGGGCTGAAATGGCTCCTGCGCAGGTTGCCGAGACCGCAGCCCACTATGGCGCGCAGGGCATCGCCTACACCTACAACGAGCCTTCCATTTTCATCGAGTTTGCAAGAGACTGTGGCATCGAGGCGCACAAGCGTGGCATATTTAACATCTTTGTGTCAAATGGCTATGATACCCCCGCGTCAGTGGGCATGATGGGCCAGTTCCTTGACTGCATCACTGTCGATTTCAAGGGCAGCGGCAAGCAGGAATTTGTCAGGCGCTACATCGGCATCCCAAACGCTGACCCGATATTCCAGACACTCAAGGAAATACGTGACAAGACAAAGATCCACGTCGAAATTACGGACCTGATAGTGCCGCAGGTAGGCGACGATCTGGAAGCTGCGAGAAAGCTGTGCAGGTTCGTCTACGATGAGCTCGGACCTGATACGCCGATACATTTCCTGCGGTTCCACCCTGATTACAAGATGATGGAGTTTGAAAACACTCCCGTCGCGACGCTAGAAAAGCACTATGAAGTGGCCAAGCAGGAAGGGCTAAAGTACGCGTACCTTGGAAACGTGCCAGGCCACCCATTGGAGGACACGTACTGCCCCGAGTGCAAGAGCGTGGTCGTCGGGCGCTACGGCTTTAGCATCGACGAATGGAACCTTGACGGCAACAACTGCTGCAAGAACTGCGGCTACCCGATCCCGATAGTTGGCAAGCTCCACAGGGCAAGGAAGAACCGCTTCCAGTTTATCTACTAAGGTTAAAATTGCGCTCAAGCAGACGAGCTTTTCACAGGGGTCGTTGTCTAGCTTGGTATGATGCCAGCCTTGGGCGCTGGAGGCCGCTGGTTCGAATCCGGCCGACCCCATAACTCCTTTTGTGCAGCTTGCATGCTTTGGACAGGTACGGCCACTGCAAATCTTCTGTGGCTGGATCAGGCAGCTTCCGAGTGCGAAGTGCCGCTACTGCCGCTTGAGACTTCATTGCTATGGGAACGTCTTATTGCCCTTGAGCTAAACAGTACGGCTGTGAGGAACGCAAAGACTCCCGCGGCTATGGCATAGCTCATGACCGAGTCGGCCATAGTTGTATTAGGCGATTGCCGAAGATAAAGTTGTCTGTTGGTTTTTGCCTAATAGGCTAAACACCGATTAAATACGATCCAAAGCAATTACATTATATCAAATTGGGTTTTGAAGAAGTCAATGTCAGCTACACAAGGAAAATCCAGTATACACACACATATACACATATTTTCAAACCGAGAAAGTTTAACATTGTGTTGTTCATCGCGTTGATGGCGGGCTAACCTTCACCTACTTGCAAGCTATGTTGCTTTCATTTTCGAAAACGTTGGCGCAAGGAAAGCATGTCCTTGTGTTGTCAAGAGTGCAACCATCATTGTTTTACCTTCTATATTGCGCTGCGCCTGTTGCATATTCAGTGGAGGTGATAAATCAGCAGTATATAGGTATAGCGCTCACTTGCTTTAATTGTCAGGTCAGGCTTTAGCATCCGCTAAGTTGTGGAAAAATGAAAAGAAAGAGAAAAAGGGGGGAAGAAGGTTTTTAGTCCCACTTGCTCCACGCGGCCATCCAACGGTATGTCCACGTGTTAAGCTTCGCACCCAATGCAGCGATCGGAACCGTCAGCACTGCTCCTGCACCTGCACCCAAGGCTACAGGACTGTTGTAGAACTTGCCCACCTGAGGCTCGATCGGCGTCATGTATGCAGGCAGCGTCGGCCTTGGATACTTGAACGCGACTTCAAGCGGGTCTCTGATGAGCAGCAGATTGACCATGTTGAACAGCGGCAACGAGAGGCCAATCAGTGATCCACCGATGATGATTGCAGCGTGCTTGTTCCTTCTTGTTGCCCAGTATGTAAGGTCCAACAGCATTGCCGAGGGTATCCACACAGGCACCACGATGAAGTCGTACGGATAGCCCAGTGCGAACCATGCGCCCTTTGCAACCCATGTGTAGATTGTCATGATTGTGGCATAGTATGTAGCTGTTCCTGGTACTCCTGTGAAGAGCATGTAGTACATCGCGCCCACCGCAAGCATAGTAGATTGCGAGATGGAGAATACTACGAAGGAGGTCCACATCCAGTCTGTATAGAAGATATAGTCTCCTGCGTTAATGGTTAGCAGTGTGCTGTTGACAGCAACTACTACTATGAACAAGTAGTGCGTTGTACGTCTAAGCCAGACCATTAAGCACCTAGACATACAGGTAGTATATAAAATTTTATGTCACGCTGGAGCGTGTGCGAAATTCGGATTTAAACTACGGCAGGCGCAGCCGAGTCCTCGGCCGAGCGAGGGCATGTTGCGCGGCAAGAACACCCTGTAATTTGAAGAAACAAAAAGAAGGAAAAAGGGATTCTTTTATGCTCTCACTGGCTTCTCGTGAGCGATCTTCATGATGAAAAAGAATCCGAGGGCCTCTATGACAGTCAGGACAGAAAGCGCGTAAATGCCGCTAGGCAGTGGATATGCCCACGGGTAAACTGTCACCCCTACATATACCCCGCCTGCGGTTGCCGCCCAGCAAAGAGCAAAGCCTAGGATGTAAATGCTGTTCATATTTTCGACTCTGCGGCCGATCATGCGCTCAACGTCGTCGCGGCTTTCGCCTCCACCACCACCGCTCCTGCGTCCACCACTTCCGTATCCCTTTGGTAATGTCATTTGCTATACAATCAGAATATGCCTTTTTAAATTTTGCTGTTAGGGAGCAGGCGGGTATCTTTGGCAAAACCGAAATTCGTCATTATAAAATGAGAGAGAAAAGAAGAGGAAAGAAGGAGGAGAAGGGCTAAAGCTGACGCCTTGAGCCGAACAGGACGCCTAGGCTGGTTGTTCTCCTTGCCCGCATCACCAGGACTAGCAGACCTATCACGGCTCCTGCGACTATCGCCGCGCTTATGGGGAACTCTGGGACGACGACTATGTTAAAGTCGGCGCTTTCCGTGAACGTTCCTCCGCCGGCAGGTTGGCCGCTGATAGAGTTAAGCTTGACCGTGACGGTCATGGGCCCTGCGCTTTCGAATTCTACCTCATGGGTGGCAGTGCCAAACTCGGCATTCTGGTTCGCTAGCTCCTGCACCACGTTGCCGCTTGCATTTTTGACGGTAAAGTCATAGTTTACGCGCTGTAGCGGGAATCCGTTGCTTTCAGTCATGGCGAGTCCAAAGGCCACTGTAGAGCCGGGCTGGATTTCAGCCGGGTCCCAGTCTATTTCAATAGAATATGTTCCACGAGGCGTCCTTTTGCTCAGAGGGGGCGTGGGAGCTTGTTCGGCTGATGTTGGAGCTTCCGGCTGGCCGGTGCCTGTTTCCAAAAGCTCAAACGCGTATTGGATAGGTTGCTGGCCTGTGGTGACATCGACATAAGTCTCTGCCTTGACAGGGAACGGGAACCCGTTGACTATCCATACCTTGCTATCGACACCTTTGCGCCATTGGACCAGCGTGGCATCGCATGAATCAGCTCCACACAAGTCCTGCGCTCCGGCAAATGACACTTGTTGTGTGCCGCGCGGACTGATTTCCTGGCCGCCTATGGAAGCTATCTTGCCCCAGGATTGCTGGGTCAGAGACAGCGGAGCAGATTTTGTAGTAAATGAATCAAGCCAGTGGAGAGAGCCGGCATAGCCGCTGATGTATGTTCTCATTTCATTCGGGACATCCGAGCCTCCAGTCAGAGGTGCCATGTTATCAGCAAGCTTGAGCGTTCCTTGGTAGACTCTTCCCTGATCCGCTACAAAGGTTGGTGCTATCCAGTCGCCATCCATCTGTTCCTTGAAATAGATGGTCATTTCGTATGGCCGGTTATCATTTGTGTCAATCTCTTGGACTCTGTATTTGACGTACATGTCCTGCCGGACGCCTTCTCCAGGATACCAAAGATCGTCTTGCTGTGCATTTGCGCTCTGGACATTCAAAGAGGTTGCCAGAACTGCAAGAAGCAGTAGCGAAGCTACCGACGACGCAAAGGCGAAAGATCTAGAACCCATTATGAAAAATAGAGAATAAAGCAACTGATAAATGTTTATTCCGGGCAGAAGATAAACAAACAAATAAGTAGAGAGCTGTGCAGAGAATTTCTGTAGCGAAATGTGCAACTGCCCCAAGGTAACTTTCTACGAAGTGGATTTCAAGCTGGTCGGGATGAAGGTCGTGGCGAACCACAAGAACTGCGGCGACTTTCTTAACGACGACCAGTTCTCCGCCTTTGAGAAAGAATTGACAAAGTACTGGGGCTTTGAAAACAAGGAAAAGTAATTGCGCCTTTATATGCAAAGTAACCGTGCTGTTTAAATTCATAAAGCAGGTAGGCTCGCTCGCCACGCGCCAACTTTATTAATGCCGGTACAAATTGCGTTCTAGGTAGTCTCAGATGACCAAAATGTTAAGCGTAAACATCGACACATCAGGCGTAGATGCGAATGAAGCCAAAGAATGGGTTAACGAGCTTGCAAACGTGTATGCAGATATGCAGATTTCTGACGTAAACGTTTCAGGCAACAAGATCTCATTCAAGGCCGGCTTTTCCGGAATGGAAGACACCGAGCCGGACGACATCAAGATGAGGATGGAAGAATATCTGACGATGAACGAGTCGTTCCAAGCCAAGAGCATCAACGTCCGCTAGAGGCTTTTTTAGCCTTTTCTTCCTCTTCTTTTATCTCATACAAACGTTGTTTACCGATCATGATCAATTATTACCAAGATTAAAATAGAAAATTCGCATTTGGCCATTGAATCATATGACTTGTAAAGGTATATGCATCCGTCACAAGGCTCAAAAGCCAGTTGGCTCAGGCCGGTACGCTAGTGGACAGAAACGCTGTCAGATATGCGAGATATTCATAAAGTGGGATGGACTTTGGTGCCCTTGCTGCGGCTATCGTTTGAGGACAAAGCCGCGCAACTTGAAGTACAAGGCGAAGCTGAGGGCACGGACCAGCGGCAGATTTGAAGCTCCTCCGCAGGCGCCAGTTCTGACGGTTCGCCGCAAGTAATAATAATAATAATAATAGTCAGCGCCCAAGGCCAGCATTGGCAGCCCTGAAGAGCTGCCTTTGCAGCTTTTGCAGGTGCTGCAGATCGCTTGTCAGGTCCATTGAGAGCTGGACAAGCTTGGCATAACGATTGTGGAAAGCGCTGCTTCTTGCAGCGAGGTTTTTGGCGGCAACTCTGCCGGCATAATAATAGCAGTCTGCAAGCATCTGCCGGTCCATCAGGTGCCTTATCTTTGACATGACTAGCTCTGCGTCGTATTCTTTTGACTTTAATTCCCTGATGGCACCTATCGACCGCGATATTGCCGGCCGGGTGGCCCTCTCTACCCCGATGCATTCAAGCGCGGCCTGGATCCCGTCTGCGAGCGCACTGGCGTCTACCCTCCTTACCTGCTCCAGCTCGTGAAGGGGCATGGGCCTGCTGCCTGACAGGGCCAGTGCCCCGCGTATGAACTTATATGCTGCAATTTTGAGCCACATTGCCGCCACTGTCGGCGGCTGCTTTGCTCCAGCAGCCGTCGCCATCTTGCGCTGGCAAAAGAGCGAGCTTACCAGCGATTTCCTGCCGGCAGCAAGCAGCGCCCTGCGGTATTTTTCAGGTGAAACGTCATTTGCGGCAGCCGACAGCGCAAACCTGTTGCTGTCCCGGATGACCGCGATGCCACCGAGATCGATCATGTGATCCTTTATCGGGCGCGTCATGTAGATCAGCTCGACTGTGTGGCCAGCCACCTGAAGGACTTGGTTGCTGCCATAATGAC
>DAINRX010000012.1:18836-20355 GCA_036741635.1 Nitrososphaera sp. | reverse complement strand
CGGGTTATGAGCCCGCCGGGATAACCTGGCTTCCCCACCTCGCTGACAGCATCTTTTGCGCAGGGGGAATATATCTCTGTCTGCTGCAACTAATGCCGCCGCCTCAATTCTCTAACAATAGCTTTAATTTCAACTTGCAGAATAGTATTTTACAGACTATGGCATTAGCCTTGGCATAAGCAAGCCTAAACCGCACCTTTTTTCAGGTTGCTGATAATGCCTATCAACAATTGAAGAGAAAATGATGGTGGGCAAATGAAAAATGAAAGGAATTGAATTCGCGTTTCTTGCGGCAGGAGCAGTAGCTGGAGCTTTGACAAGAAAAATGAATGGTTATTTGGCATCTCCGGGTGGGAATTTCAATTTATTGATTCTATAGTTATCGTTTCATCCGATAGTTCCACAATGTAAGAGTCGCCGTTCGTATCATAGGTATTATTATCATCATCGTCATCAACATTCTCCGAATCATTATTATCAACAGTGATTGTTCCAGATTTTGAAATTGTGGCAATGTTTGTTCCCGATTTTCCCGATATTTTGTCATTTGTAAAGCGCTAGTCCTCTATTATCACCTCACCGCCATTCTCAAGAGAGTATTCAAAAGATGTAATATTTTGAAATGTGTTGTTTGCAAGAATGTTATCATTCGAATTTCCTACGTTGATTCCGTTATCGGCATTTATTACCGTATTGTTGTAGACTCTATTCCCGGTAGTAAAGCCGTCATCGGGACTAGTAGGATGCACCAAGAGAATTCCATTAGAGACGTTGTAGATGACGTTATTGTGCACTTCGTTGTCAGGTGACTCAGTTATTACAATTCCTCTGTCGGAGTTAGAGATGGTATTATTCCTCACAATTGAGTCGTGGGTGTTGCGAGAGAGCATTATTCCAGTCTTGGGGTTGTCATACACCCTGTTGTTCTCAGTCAAGATGTCGTAGCAATCTAAAGAGCAGATGATACCGATGCCTCCATTCTCGTAGACCAGGTTATTTGTGATTCTCATGTTGTATGTTCCTGTGTGCGGGTCAATAGCATACTTGTGGTTATGGTGATATTTGTTGCCGTCAATGACAATATTTTCAGCAGCATTAGAATAGAACGCATACCAAAAGTGATGAATGTCATTATTTCTGAACTCGATGTTGGCGCTCTCTCCTATTATTGAAAGACCCCTACTTATGCCGTATATATTCCTGCATAACCCATGTAGGCAAGCTCTGAGTTCTTTATAACACCTCCTTCTGCATCGTGGAATTGGATGTATGGCCGAGGAACTGAACCGTCCTCGGGATCCTGCTCTACAACAGAGTTGTCGTCGGGATCCCACGAAGTCATTTTTACTCCATCCATGTCCATGTAGCCGTTGACGCGAATGTTATACTGCTCCGATTCACTACCTTCATTGCTGATTTTTACCCAGGTAACTGCTGGCGAGGCAATAGTCAGCCTGATCCCGTCTGCAACTTCGATGTTTGCGCTAAGCAGGTATTCCCCATTTCCCAGTTCTTCCAG
>DAINRX010000012.1:0-18736 GCA_036741635.1 Nitrososphaera sp. | reverse complement strand
GGTAGTGGCAGCAGCATCTCTTATCAATGATGACAATAGCGGAAAGGATGGTACCGAAAATAGGGCTGTTTTAATAGCGGCATCAACTAGCAACAACATCATTGCAGCGGCGACGACGATCAGGGTTCTTTTGTGTGCCATCATCTTTTTCATCTAAAATTATGCCAAAAAATCGCGTCAAGAGTATTTACGAGATACGCTGAAATGATACAAAGAGTAGCTGATTGGAGTCTTTTTCATCAAGGAATTCTTAATCTACTACTATGGACCAAATTACCAATGAATGTACAGGAAACAGGAATAAGTTACTATCGCTAACTCCTAACTCATTATGGGCAGAATGAAGAAGCTGGTCCAGTAGGAAAAAACAGACAGCAAATGCCACATTTGTCGCTGCGCTGGCTGACGAATGCACTAGATTTATTTCTGTCCATGCCGCTATCAAATGCGCATATACGTATGGACACCAAGGCGCTCAAGGACATCGACTTTGAAAAGCGCAACGGTCTTCTTCCTGTCATAGTGCAGGACAGGGAGACCAAGGACATCCTGATGCTGGCCTACGCCAACAAGGAAGCCCTGAACAACACGTTCAAAACGGGCAACGCCTGGTTCTGGAGCACGTCGCGTAACAAGCTCTGGATGAAGGGCGAGGAATCCGGCAACGTCCAGCCAGTGCACGAAATTCTGGTCGACTGCGACTCTGACGCGATACTGTACATTGTGGACTCGGACAAGCCTGCATGCCACACTGGCAATAGGTCGTGCTTCCACAATGTGCTGAAATAACTGCAAAACCATAAAGAATTTGCATGCCTACAGGGCATTGCTGGAAATTTTGCAGGAAAATGGCTATTCAGCAATACAACATATATGCCTGAAAAAATTTAGTAATGCTAAAATGGTGCTTAGCGAAGTTTTAATCACATATTATTTGAGGGAGAGTAGAAAATCATGGGCAGTATCAAATCGCTACAGTGCAGGGAATGCAGAAAAGAGTACGAGCCGCAGTTTCGCTATGTTTGCGAGGACTGCTTTGGTCCTCTGGACGTCCTCTACAACAAAGACAATATTATTGGAGTAAACAAGCACACTTTTGAATCAAGGGAAAAGACGTACTGGCGCTATTTTGAGCTCCTGCCAATTGCAGACAGGAGCAACATTGTCAGCCTGAACGCAGGACTCACCCCGCTCCAGGCGGCAGACAAGCTCGGCCCCAAGCTTGGTCTGAAGAATTTGTACATCAAGAACGATTCCGTCAACCCGACGTTTTCGTTCAAGGACAGGCCGGCCGGAGTCGCGGTGTCAAGGGCCAATGAGACAAAATTAAAGGCGGTGGGCTGCGCATCTACTGGCAACCTGGCTGCCGCAACTGCGGCGCACGCAGCAAAGGCAGGCCTGCCCTGCTACATCTTTGCGCCGTCTGACATCGAGCATGTCAAGATAGCGCAAGCACTTTCATACGGCGCGGAATTTGTCGCCGTGGAAGGAACTTATGATGATGCCAACAGGCTCGCCTCAATAATCGGCGACAAGAAAGGAATCGGCGTCGTCAACATCAACATGAGGCCGTATTACGTCGAAGGCTCAAAGACGCTTGCCTATGAAGTGACGGAGCAGTTGGGCTGGCAGGTCCCAGACAGCCTAGTAATCCCGGTCGGCAGCGGCGCGATGCTCAACGCGATATGCAAGGGCTTTGAAGAGCTGCACTCGCTTGGATTGATCGGCAGCCTCAAGAACATGAAGATAATCGCGGCTCAGCCGCACGGGTGCGCGCCAGTGGTTGACGCGTTCAAGCGCAACAGCGACGAAGTGATCCCGGTCGAGCGGCCAGAAACAATAGCAAAGAGCTTGGCGATAGGAGACCCGGGCGACGGCATTTACGTTCTCAAGCGATTAAAGCAGTACAACGGCATTGCAGAGGAGGCAAGCGACGAGGAGATCACCGACGGTATCATGCTCCTTGCGCAGACGGAGGGCATATTCACAGAGCCGGCGGGCGGCGTGTCAGTCGCAGTGCTCAGGAAGCTGGTCGAAGAGGACAAGATAGAGAAAGACGAGCGCACTGTGTGCTATGTCACTGGCAATGGGCTGAAGGCTACAGAAGCAATTATAGGACTGCTGCCGAAACTTAACGCCGTCAAGCCGGACGCTGCAGAAGTCTCGGCGATGATAAGGTGATAGTGATATAGCATTGGCCAAGGTAGAATTTGTAGTTCCATCAGTATTGAACAGGGGGCAGGGAGAAAAAAAGATCCCGCTCGAGGCTTCCGACCTTCAGGACGCGTTCTCCAAAATCTCAGAGCAGATGGGCGACGATTTCAAGCGCAGGGTGTTTGACCACAATGGCAGGCCCCGCTCGCTCATCAACATCTACGTCAACGGCAAGAACATGCGCTTTAGCGGAGGCATGACCATGCAGCTCAAGAACGGCGACTCGGTCTACATACTGCCGGCGGTGGCAGGAGGGGCGGAGCTGACAAGCGAAGAGCTCCAGCGCTACTCAAGGCAGGTGATGCTCGAAGAAATAGGCTTTGAAGGCATGGAGAAGCTGAGGAGCGCCAAGGTGTGTGTTGTGGGCGCGGGCGGCATAGGCAACCCTGTCATCACGCAGTTGGTGGCGATGGGCGTCGGCAAATTACGCATCGTTGACAGGGACGTCATCGAAGTAACCAACCTGCACAGGCAGCACCTCTACACCGACGACGACATTGGCCGGGTCAAGGTAGAAGCGGCTGCAGAGCGCCTGCGCAAGCTCAACCCTGGAATAGAGATAGAGCCGGTGCCAACGTCTGTTACAAAATTCACAGCGGAGGGCATCGTCAAGGGCTTTGACATTGTCATCGACGCGCTGGACAGCGTAGACGCGCGCTATGCCCTCAATGACGCATGCATCAAGCACAACATCCCACTCATTTACGCCGGTGCAATTGGCGTGACAGGGTCTGTATCGACAATACTGCCAAACAACTCTGCGTGCCTGCGCTGCATGTTCCCGGAGCTGAAGGAGGAAGAGATGCCGGCTTGCAGCACAGAAGGCGTTCACCCGTCCGTACTGTACCTGGTTGCAGGCATACAGGTGTCCGAAGCGATCAAGATAATCACGGGCCAGCAGCCGACGCTCGTGAACAGGCTGCTCTACATCGACCTGAATGAGCTTTCGTTTGACAGGGTTCAAATGTTCAGGCAGGACGAGTGCCCGGCATGCGGAACCGCAAGAAAAGAAAGCAATCTGGTCGCGTCGCAGCTGATAATTGAAGAGCTGTGCGGGCGTGATAGGGGCAAGCGCACGTGGACCGTCACGCCTGCCGAGCCGGCGCCAATCAGCCTGCCCAGCATAATCAAGAACGCCGAGTCGCTTGGCTACCAGGTCAAGACAAGGGGCAACCTCGGGATAACCGCGGTCAACTCGGGCAGGATGTCCGTCAGCTTTCTCTCAAGCGGCGCCGCGACAATAGTTGGCGCCAAGGACGAAGAGGACGCGATCAAGATCTACAAGACGTTCGTGGACGGGACGGCTGCCAATTAATTATCGTAGCAGACTCTCAGAGCCTGCTGCCACACCTATATTTATTAAATATATCAAAACTGTAGTATCTCTCCTAATGATAATGCAGATATGACCTCTTCCTCTGCCGCCATGCAACACAACAACAATCCCATCATAGGCAGCAGCTATGCACGAGAGGTCGCGCTGCCAAGCTGCATCCTCATCGCCGCGCTTGCCATTGACACGCTTGCAGCATGGTTTATCGACATTATTGAAGGGCCGCTGGTGACTGCGCCCGGCTTTGCCATGTTTGTGGCAGTCAGCGCTGTCTTCTGCACTAGCAATGGGAGTCAACATATTTACCCACAGTAGCATCCTGCTGCAGGACAAGCCAGCCGTGATAGAGCCCGCGGCGCAGCAGATAGTGTTCCACTCTATTAACTAGACGACGCATGGATTTGTGGGCATGCCGTTTATCATTGCGTACGCCATATCGCTTTTGGCGTCGTTCGTCCTCTTGATGATCGGAAGCGCCCTGCACCTGAGATACTATTCCCAAATAGGAAGGGAGAAATACTGGGCCATAGTCTGCGTGCCCATGGTCTCATTTTTTTGGAGCGCTCGTCCCGACGCTGGCGGCGTACACTTCCGGCAGCTTTGACCTTTACGCGGAAGACCTTGCCACGTTCAGGGTTTTTGTCATAGCCGGCGCGTTTGTCAGCTTTGGGGTGATCGTGTATTCTTACATCACGATGTCAAGGATAGCGCAGCAAGCGGCGGCAGAAAAAGCCCTGTGCAGGATTACCTGTTGATTGCAGCCTTTGCAATCATCATGCAGGCCATATCCATGATGCCGCCCGTATACCATGCGACGTACCCTCCATTCGGCCTGCCGGCCCATTCGCTGGTGGCGCTGACTGGGCTCATTTCCACCATGAGCCTCTACTCCTCCGCGATTTCTGTCTCCGAGGACGTCAGGCTCCGCAAGTCTATTAGGAAAGTTGCCAGGGAGTCGCACCACCTGCTCGGCAAAGTTGGAACGGTGCGGATCGACCAAGAGCTCCAGAACAGGGTGCTGGCTATTGCAAGGGAGCAGTCTGACAGGGCAGCGGAGGAGACTGGCATCTGCTCGTCGATGATGGATGAGGACATGAAGAAGTATCTGGATGAGGCCATGTCAGAATTGCAGAAAAATGCAGGCAGCAGCGACAGCAACGGTAGTAACAAGAATAACTAGCCAGCAGCCTAGCCGCTGCTCATAAACTCCATCAGGCTCGACTGGATCTTCTTTTCTTCCTTGAAGATCAGTTTCAGTTCCATCGCAATCGACTCGACCCTGCTGCGCAAGTAGTCATTTACCTTGTACTCGCTGCACATGCCCATCGCTATGCGGAGGTACTTTTCGACTGCGCCCCTCGTCACCGTCTGTATTAGCTCGCTTCCGCATTCGATGCACTTGCCGGCAAGAGGCATCCGGCGGAACTTGGCGCCGCATGACGTGCAGCGAAACGTCTGCGAAGAGTATGAACGCATGTTGCCCATAATGTCCGGCAGGATGTGCGTCGTCAGCACCATGGCGGCGACTTCGTCGGCGTCTACCGCGTTTATCAGCTTGGCAGTGTCAAACTGCATCTTTAGCTTTTCTTCCATCGTGTTCAGCGTGGAATAGGCGCTCCTCTGTTCCTTTGTAGTCAGCGCGTCCGTCAGGTGCGTAAAGCCGTAGCCAAAGAACTGGCGCTCGTCGCCTATCCTGTTCTTTATCGCCTCTATCATGCCTGCCACGTCGCCGGCCTTGGTCTGTTTCCAAGTCGCCTCGTAGAACTCGAGCGGGTAGGCGCTTGCGATGTCGACGTTGTGCGCCTGGCGCTGTACCTCGTGGGGCAAGACAACAGGCTGTATCAGCAGCGGCGCGTCCATGAGCCCGCCTATCTTGTCTGGCAAAAAGTCAAATGAGAAGTTGAGGAAGGCATCCATCAGGAGCATTATCGAGTCGGCGTCGCCGTCGCAGTCGCGGCGCTTTGCAGAGTGCCACACGGGCGACGCAAGGCAGACCTGTGAGTCGGTAAAGCCGACTATCCTGCCCATTATGCCGACAGAGGTGTGGGGCGCAAGGCCGACCACCATGTGGCCTACCAGATCGTCGATGGAAGACACATTGTAGAACGGCTCAAGGTCGTACAGCTTGGCAAGTTCCTCGTCGATGAATTTTGCGGCATTCAGAAGGTGCTTTGCAGAGTCGCGGGGGATTATCACGTCCTGCATCATGAGCTCCACTATCTGGTCAGGCGACACCAGATCCCGTCCGAGATAATCGCGTGTGTAGCCTAGCTCGCGCAGCTTGCCGACGCTGACAGAGATCCACGCTGGCTTGAAATGCGTCAGCGGCTCGTTCGTGGCATCGAACCGGATCGTGCCATCCTTGAATGCGTACAGGTTGTGCTTTTGGCGCAATATCCCCTTTTCAAGCGGCTCTGCTGCCTTGCCCCTGCTCATGAGCCCCTTGACCCCCTTGAATGGCTCCGTGGGAGCGACGCCCAGCTTTTTCTGGGCCTGCTCCAGCGCAAGCTTTAGCGGAAAGTTGACGGCAGAGTAGGTCCTGCCCTCCTTGCTACACCTGCCGCACCTGTCGCCCTCCTCGATTTCTGCCCTGCACACCATGCATAGGTTGCGCAGCAGGGTCGAGGCGCCGCAGGAGCGGCAGTGCGTCCCGACAGACGGCACCTTGCAGCTGTCACAGTAGCGGTTTGCGATTTCGGTATAGAACGACTCTTCCTTGCAAGCCTTCAGGATGTCGCGGGTCGCGCCTCCCTTTGCGCCCACTGGAAAGAGCACGTGCACCGGCGGCTTCATCTTGCGCTCGGCGGCTTTTTCCGGCCTCCCGACCCTTACCGCGATAGTGGAGGCAAATTTCGGCATCACTGCAACGCCGGATGTTTTGCTGACAAATTCGATTGCATCTTTGCATTCTGTTGGCGCCGGGCCGGCGAGCAACCTGTAGAGTGATGCTGCCTGATCTGCGTCGTCAAGCCTGATCTTGTCATTTGCTATTGAATGAGCAACGCCGAGCCTCTCCAAGATATCCTTGAGTTTGGAATCGTGCGGCAGAACCATGTCGTCTGCTGCTGGCAATTTTTCCTTCAGGTACAGCGCTTCGGCGGCGCTTATTGTGTCCCAGTAGAACGAGTATCTCGGATGCAGGGGCACGCCCAGCTTTTGGCTTATCTCGAATGCTTCCTCAACAGTAGGCAGCCGGGCAAGCGGGTTCTCGACCAGCGAGATCATTCTTTCCCTGTTAACATCAAAAGATGCTGCTGCCAGCAATTTCGAGCGAAGCTGCAGAGCCCACACTTCTTCGACATAGCTTGCAGGCGGCAGCTGCGCGTTGTTTTCAAGGAAATCGCCGTAGCTTATCAGCATGTCGCCGAGGTATAGGATCTTGCCGACCCTTTTGCGGATCTTTTCTGCCTGCCCAACCGTCGCCACCTGCATCACCCTGCCATCGTCGAGCCGGACAAGCGGAGGCTCGATTGTATCGACGAGCGCTATCGTGGATGCCTTGCCGGGCATGTCCATCTTGATCTGCGTGCCGGCGACGATGGCGTAATTTAGCAAAGCTGGAACCGCGGGGTGTACCCCCACCGTCGCAAAGCCGGTGTTGCAGCAGCGCCCGTAGCGCAGGCGAAAGCCGCCTATCTTTTTTGCCATTGACAGCACCGGCCTGCCGGTGATTACTTCGGACATCCTGTGGTGCGCTGCGTCATCGTCACCCGTCTGGATTGCTCCGTTTAATTCCTTGAGCCACTGCCAGCCGTCCAGCTTCAGAGTCTCTACCAATTTTAGCAGTTTCCTGCTGCGGCCGATCAGGCCGTCGTTCATTACCCTGAGCGCGCCGCCCCGCACCCTATCTGTCTCGATCCTGCGCATGCCCTTGTGGCCGACTACTTCGACAGGATCGGTATCGACTCCGTCGAGCTCCACCGGGAGGCTCGAGATGCACTTGACCACGTCTTCGTCAAGGACCTTGAACTGGAAGCCCATGACTTCGCGCTCGTATATCCTGAGCTCCTCGACGAACCTGCCGGTTTCATCGTCAAATGAGTTTGCCTTGTAGCTTGCAAGGCCGGCCACCTTCCTTGCATGATCCGCTATAAGCATGGTGAGCGCGGCTTCGGTCCCACCTGCCGACCTAATTGGGCCGGCAAACGATACCGACAGGTATTGGCTGCCGTCTGCGTTGCTTTTTATCTTGACGTCAGATATTCCTTGCAGCGGGGCGACTGTCATGCCTTCTGTCACCACTGCAAGCGACACGCGCACTGCGTCGTCAAGCCTCGTCCGGAGGTCGCCTGCGCCGTACTCGCCGGCGGCAATCTCCTCCGCTATCTTGAGGGCAGCATTTTCCTTTGTCGTTTGAGAGAGAATGGCGCGCAGCCTGTCTGCGATGTAGATATTGTGCATTTTTGCGACCCTGTCTGCCAAGTCGTATGCGATCTTGGGCTCGACAATGTCTGCAACGTCTATGCCGCGCCGGCGCGCCTTGAGCGCGTGATGGTAATACTGGTAGACGCTTTTCAAAATGTCCTGTTGGTAGCGCCGGTAATACGCCGGCATGCGGATGTCCTTCAGGCGGATCTCGGCTTCTTCCAGCATCATATTACGTCATCATCGCGACCTGATAGCTTTGACTATTGACGAAAATTTTTCCTGCCAGTTGCCATCCTTTTCTATCATGGTGCCGATGACTATAATGTCTGCGCCTGCCTTTGCTATCTGGCCGGCAATTTCCGGCGTCCGTATTCCGCCGCCAATGATAAGCGTGCCTTCGTAATGCTTCCTCACCGCGGCCACCATTTCCGGCGGCACGTTTTGAGATGCGCCTGAACCGGCCTCGAGGTAAACAAACCTCATGCCCATGTACTGCGCGGCGAGCGAATACATCACGGCAAGGTTTGGCTTGTGGAATGGTATCCCCCTTGCTCTGCCGATGAACCAGGCGGCGGTTCCTTCGCCTACTATGACGTAGGCGGTGGGCAGTGGCTCGATGCCGTATTTCTTGACTGCAGGCGCTCCAAGCGCTTGGGCCCCTGTGATAAAGTAAGGGTTCTCTGAATTTAGCAGCGAGCTGAACAGGATTGCGTCGGCCTTTGGTGACACGCCTGTGACGTTCCCCGGGAACAATATCACGGGTATCTTGATTCTGGCCTTGATTTCTGTCACGACCTTGGCCAGCTCCAATTGATCGATTGCGGACGAGCCGCCGACAAGGATTGCAGACGCGCCCATCTCCTCCACCTTTTTTGCAATCGATGCTGCGTCTGTTGAGTTTTCAGAATCAATGAGTGGAAGGCAAATGGTGCGGTGCTTCTTTATCTCATCGCGAAGGTACTGCTCTACTTTTCCTACTGCCACATCTCCTATTGAAGAGCGCTAGCTGTTTTAAAGTTTGGTGTCATCATATTATGAAGATTTTAATACCTCAGATGCGCTATACAAATCTGTATAGTACCTATGGCCGATGCAAAATCTAATTCTAACAATCTTTTTGGTTACCTTGTTGCAAATTCTCTGTTTACGCCACATCAGATTTCAATAATCTCTAAAAGACTGCAGAGCAGCGGCAAGCCTGAAAACATCAGTTCCGGAGCGTATTGGAGGCAGGTCAGGCAGTGCCGGGAGAAGGTGATGGCCGTCCTTTACAGCGCGATACTTTTGCAATCGACGGGCGTACTCCAACCGGAAGCGCTGTCGGCACTGAGCAGGATGGCGGAGCAACTAGGTGTGATGTTTGCTTCAGAGGGCAGTGATGTCCCGCTCCAGGCACGCACGGCCGACGTGATATCCGTGATGGAGCAGCTGCTAAAAAGAATGTCCAAGTTGTAAAACAAGATTGCTCTATAGCATTAAATCACGGTATTGCAGCGTAATGCCGTGACATGATCATTGACCTGTCGGCGATCGCATCAAGCCTTGTCGGCCTTTTTGATCTTGGAACCGTGATATTGTACGCGCTTGCGTTCTTTTCCGGCATGGCCGGTGTGATGGTTTACAGCAGGCTCAGCAGCCTGCGCTCAAAGCGTGATTTTTACGCTGACGATGCAGTGGTAGAAGCAGTCGTGCTCGAATATACCCGCAGGTTGCGTGATTACGACAGGGTGATTGCAGACCTGCGAACCAAGGTTGACATCATGGAGCTGAGGGCATCGCCGCAGCAGCGACCATCTCACGATATTGCATCACAGCAGGCAGCACACTACCTGCAGCCACCGTCACTTCAACAATCACGCCAGCCGCAACCTCACGTAACGCCCGTGAGTGGGCCTGCTGCAGTCACGCAGCATGCAACAACAGCAGAAGTTGAGAAGCCAGCGGAAGCGCAGAACGGGACGAACGATTACATATTGAAATTGCTGGCAGAGAGGCCGCGCACCTCACGCGAGGTTCAGCACGCCATTGGCAGGACTAGAGAGCACACGGCCCGCCTGATGAAAAAGCTCCACGACTCGGGGCTCGTTGACAGAGACGCCAACAGCAAGCCTTTCAGGTACAAGATCACTGATTCAGGTCGCGAGAGGCTGAAGGAGAAGGAGGCTGCATCCGAGCTGCCGGCTGCTGTCTAGTCGTTTTGTAAACCCACTCTTTGCCCTGGCGGCTCCTCATGAGCCTGCCGCGCTCTGAATACCTAGAAAGGTAAGTCGAGATGATGCTCAGCTTGATAGGCTCGTTGTATTGGTCCTCGTAGAGCTCTAGGATGTCTGTCGAGGTAAAGCTGCCATATGGGAACTTCTCCTCTACTAGACTCCATATCCTGTCGCCTACAGAGGCTGATGCCACCCTCCTGTTGCTGAACGCCTCACCTTCGCCGTTCGCAGGACCTTCGATGTTGAGCAGATCCATGAACTCGACTATCTTTAGGATCTTGTCCTTTGAAATGTTGCCCTCTAACGAGAGGTTGTACTTGCTCCCCTCGGCATCCTCCAATTCTATCTTGAACTTTTTCTTTCTCGAGTTCATATCCGTTCTTCTGCTAGAGGTAGCTTGACCTGTTAACGTATTAACACTTAACACCAGCTCTGTCAACTTTGATAACAACCAGCTTAGCTGTTGTTAACCGCGCATGAGAGGCAAGCTGTTCTGATTAACAATTGCCATATGTTAACCAATTTTCTTGTAAGAAATCGCCTGATTGCGGTTCCAGTGGAAATGGAGGGGTCTGCCCGGGCCTATTAACAGCGTTAACGTCGGTCCTTAACGCTCCAGTGGAAACAAAGGGGTCATTTTTGAGCCTTTTTGGCGCCGTCATTTCTGCTACGTTAACAGCAGGCAGGCAACCATAATTCTTATTGCCCGGCCCCACCCCACCCTTTCTTCTGCAACCCCTTCTCTAAGCTTCTATGAATCAATGTCATTGAATTGATTTGATAATTAGTACAAGTTGATTCCGCGGTTTAAAACCGACCTGTTAACATGACTGTTAAGGTAAAGTTAACAAATTTGATTCTGCAAAAGAAAGAAAGGGGTGGCAGCGGGTTAAAATTAGCAATTGTTGCTGTGGTGATTATTGACAGTTGAGCTCGTCTGATATCGACAACATCTTTAACAAGGCCACAAGCGGCAGGTCGCTTGTCAAAAACCGTCAATCCCTGACAATAGACTATGTGCCGGAAAAACTCCCGTTCAGAGAGCAGGAGGAAAAAACTGTGGCTCAGGTGCTTTCAACAGTCTTCAGAAATGCCAGGCCGTCAAACCTTTTGTTATTCGGAGAACCTGGAACGGGCAAGACCGCAGTAGTCAAGAAGGTCGTTGAAAAACTCACCAACAAAGCAAAGGAGCTCAAAACAGGAGTCAAGGCCATTAACGTAAACGCAAAAGGCGCCAGCACCGCTTACAAAGTATTGTTCGAAGTTGCCGAGGAAATAGGACTAAACCAAGAAGAGGACAAAACAAAGCAGGTCCCATTCACCGGACTTTCTATGGGAGAGGCAACCAGCAGAATATTGCAATTCATACAAAAGAAAAAACTTCACCTTATCTTGGTAGTCGACGAAATAGATTCACTGGTTGATAAGAGTGGCGACGACATCCTTTACAGCTTTACAAGAGCCAACCAGCGCATGTCAAAGGGAGGCTTTATCTCGCTGATCGGTATATCCAACAGCCTCGATTTTAAAGACAAACTCGATCCACGCGTCCAGAGTAGCCTCAGTGAAGAGGAAATGGTTTTCAACCCCTATACGGTGGACCAACTACGCCAGATACTGCATGAAAGATCCAAGATTGCATTCAACGAAGGCGCCATTTCCGATGCAGCAATAAACCTCTGTGCAGCGATGGCAGGAAGGGAGCATGGTGATGCCAGAAAGGCGATAGATCTGCTGAGGGTCGCGGCAGAGCTTGCAGAAAGAGAAAGTGCAATCAAGGTCGACGAAAAGCATGTTCGTGCTGCCCAAGAAAAAATAGAAAAGGACACACCCTATGAAGTCCTGAAAAATGCGCCTACCCACATGAAACTCGTGATATTGGCTATAAGCAGGTCAAAGAACAGCAACACCGGCGAAGTCTACGACATTTACTCATCAATGTGTCAGCAGGCCGAGCAGGAGCCCCTCACACAACGGCGCGTTACACAGATAATAAACAAACTGGATCTCCTAGGTCTGGTCGCAACAGACATTGTCAACCAAGGCCGCTACGGCAGGTCACAAAAGATCAGGATAACAATACCACTTACGACTGTCAGAGAAGCGCTCAAGGAAGACTCGACGTTCGCAGCCCTTATTATTGATGATTGAAATCCTGCATGAACGGCTGGAGCGTCGCTAGGTTGATAACGATGGCGATGCCTGGCGTTGGCATGATATTCATCGTCTGTTGGTATTTCGTCTGGGTTTGCCACGCGCCAGAATTTACAATCAAAGTGCCGCGGTAGTTCTGCACGTCCAGGACGTGCACATGCCCCGAGTGGAAAATGTCGGGCACCTCCGAGATCACCATCATGTCCTCCAGCTCTGGGGCAACGGGCGTGCGCTCGCCGTATATCGGCGACAGATGGCGCGCCTTGAGGAGCACTTTCATGGCCTCGGCAGGCTTGGAATAGCTGAGGCCCGGCGTGGTCGCGATGACGTCGTCAAGGCTCTGGCCATGGTACATCAAGATCTTGACGCCGTTCATCTCCACAAGGGCAGGGTTGCCAAGCATCGTGCAATTTTCAAGGCCGTAGAGCTGCTCGCCCAGATCCTTTCTTGGGATGGCCGGCTGCGGGAGGGCCCTTCTCCCGGGATCGTGATTGCCCGGTATCACCAGCATCTTGATGTGCCTGGGCACCTTTGAAAGTAACTGCGCAGCGTGGCTCATCTGCTTCGCTGCATTCATTTCAAGAAGCTCCTTGTCTTGATTTGGAAATATGCCGATCCCATCGATAAGGTCGCCTCCGATACAGAGGAACTTGATCTTGCTGACAATGTCGTCGTCAGATGATGAGGACAGCCAGTCCAGAAATCGCAAAAACTCTTTTTCCATGAAATACTTGCTCCCGACATGCATGTCTGAAATCAGAACCGCGTACGCCTCCGACTTGCTCCTGCTGGGCAGGTGATCAGGGATGTCGGGCGTTATGGTGCTCTTGATAGTAAGCCCTGGCGCGCCCTTGCCGTTCTCGAGCTCGAGCATGACCATCTGGTCCAAGGCGAGGGTTGCAGCCTGCTTTTTCGCCTCCTCGGTCATGGCGGTTGCGGCGAGGATCCCGGTGTAGTCGTCAATTGCAAGCTCGAGGCCGTTTTTTTTGCTGCGCTTGGACATGAGAAGTCCTGCCACTATTGTCGAGCCTGCACGGCCGTGCAGGCTCCTCCCTCCTCCTCTCTCAGCAGACTGTCTGCCGCTGCGCACGTTCTGCTTCACCGACGCTACCCTGGTGATGCGCTTGCTATCCGGCCTCTGCGCCAGAATGCGCATCGACTTTTCAAACCTGCTTTGGAAAAGCGCGGCGTAGCCGTCGACGCCTTCAGCAGTAGTGACCTTGGGCGTCGGGTCCATCAGGATGTTGCAGGTCTGCTCGGCCGGGCCTTCCTCGGCTGCCTTTTTTAGCCCGATCTGGTTCTTGATGTCGTCAACCAGAATGACAAAATTCTTTGACTGCTTTTTCACCTTGATTATTTCCTTGATTATTGCTACGACATCGGTGTTAAGGCCCTTGAGCATGGCAAAGGCGTCCGGGTGGATCTGGAACCCCTTGCTGGTCGCATACGATAATGCACTGAAAACTTCATTTTGCAAAGCCAACGCTGTAGGCCGTCTTGACTTTGGACTTCATCCTTAATTAGATTTCTATGGCGCAGCTTTTATTCTAGATATATGCTATCATCGTTGTTGAAAAAGTTCTGCGGCAGGTGCAAGAAGGAGCTGCCGGCTAATACAGAGTACCTGCTCTGCGAAGAGTGCCACAAGCGAACGGTAATGGCAGAAGAGGACAGGGAGTTTTACGAGAACTCGAGGGTGCACTACTAGGCCGCAGTGCTGCGCGTGCTTCTTTTTGCAGCAGCACCGCTACGCTTGCTGCGCTTCTTCACGGTAGTATCAGTGCGTTTGGTAGTTGTAGTTGTTTCTTCCTGCTCTTCCTCTTTCTCAGGTGCTGGCAGCTCTGGCGACGCGTGAAGCCTGCGTCCTTCCACGTCTTCCGGCTTTACAACCGGGACTGAGACCGAGTCCCTCAGCCTGGCTGCAAGGTCTCGCCGGGCAAGCACGAGGTCGCGCTGCTGGTCCATCAGCTTCAAAAATCCCGTGTATATCTGCACCTGCTCCGCGTACGTCCTTGTCCTGATTTCCGACAGCACATCTTCAAACGAATCTGCAAACTCCATCGCAAGGCCGCCCATCCTTGAAATGGCTTCCGCGTCCATGGCGGCCTGCTTTTCTGCTGCTTCACGCTGCACTTTTTTCACCTTTTTCTTTGCGACCTTGGTGCCTGCAACTATTACCTCCTTAAGCTCGTTTGCCGCGCTCTTCATCTTTTTGACTATTTCTGACTCGGTGTCCACATATCCTTCCGGTACTGATACGCCCATGGTTGTCGGCCTTGGCGCGGTTGATAGCTGCTGCCCTTCACTCATTATCCTGTCTGGTGTTGTCGGAGGCTGCTGCTGTTGCTTCTCAACCTCTACTACCTGCTCTGCCGCCTTTTTGCGTATCTCTTCCGCTGACGGCCTCAGCCTTTCAACTGGCAGGGGCGCGTCCCTGCGCGTCCTGTACCTGAACAGTAGGTCTTCGTTTACCACAATCGAGCCGCCCTCCACGACGACTGCGGATCTTGGGATGTCGAACCTAATCGAGCTATCAGTGTCGCTAAAGACCACGACTGTGTCCTCGGTTTCCTGGGCCACATGCCCGATGGGCTGGTTGTTCAGCACGACGTCCTTGTTGAAGAGTTCGCCTGGATACCTGCCCTCGTAGCTCCCGAGATCCACTTCAGTGGTGGTCCGCTTTGATTCTTTCTCAAACTTTAGTGCCGAGTCTGCACTCAGGCTCGCCTCCACGTTGCTCTGCGCCACCGACATTTTTTCTTCAACTGCTCTTGCGCTAGAGCGCGCCGCTTCTTTGACTTCGCTAGCTGCTTTTCTGGCAGCCTCTTCCACGTCGATGTCTGAGATGGCCTCGCCCGCGTCTCTCACTTTTTCCTCGACAGACGTGCCGGCATGCTTGAGCTCGTAGCCGACTCCCTTGACTTCACCAGCAACCTCCTTGGCTTTTTGCTCTATTGCTGACGGCTCGGAAGCTGCCGGCAATGACGGCTCTTCTATCACTTCAACCTCGCCCGCCTTCTGCCGTATCTCTTCTGCCGATGGACGCAGGCTCTTGCCTTCCGGCAGCGGCGCGTCCCTGTCGACTGCGTACTGCGCGACAGGCTCGTCAATTATCACGGAGCCGCCTGCGACAGCAACCTTTGACTTGGGGATATCGAACCTAGAATCGTTAGAATCGCCAAAAACAACAATCAAATCGCCGGTTTCCTTTGCGACGCGGCCTATTGCCTGCCCGTTTGCGATCACCGTCTTGTTGAACAGATCCTTTGGGTATTTGCCTTCGTAACTTGCCAGATCGTCACTGGGTGTACTATTTTCCATAGCTTCAAGAAGCGACTTATAGGCATAAAACAGGTATGAGAAAATAAAGTAGAACATAGTTAAAGGCCAAGGTTATAATTGGCGAAGGCATGATTCCCCTCCTGCCGTGACAGCAGCATCAACCATGCAGCAGTCCTCTAACCCAAAGGTAGGGGTAGGCCTTTCATTTGCCGCGCTTGCCCTGCTGTTCTCTGTCATGATGCTCGGGGTCTACATCTCGGCCTCGCACCAGGGGCTGTCGTGCCCTGACTGGCCGCTCTGCCCAAACGGCTTTGACCTGCCCTCTGAAAAATACTTTTTTGAGCACGTACACAGGATGATGGTAGTCATCACAGCCAGCCTCATCTTTGCCACTGCAGCGTATTCTGCAAGGAAGATAAAGCCGGCACGCAAGACTGCGATAATCGCAGCAATCGTTGTTTGTGTGCAGATAGTTTTTGGCATGCTGGTGGTCACTACTAGGCTCGAGCCGCTGCTAGCCGCAACCCACCTGTCTACCGGGATACTGCTCTTTTCCATGGTCCTGATGACGTTTCTGACTGCCTACAGAGTAGCCAGAAATCATTGACTCTATAACAATTGACCATCGCGCTTAATATGAAAAAAGCGCCAAGAGATAGAAGGAGAGTTGCCTCAGACAATTCTTCTTGTAGACCAAAAGCGTGCCACCGCGGACCTCATGAAGGTGTACCTCCGCGCAGACGGCTATAGCGTCGACCACACGCCGGACCCTTCACAGGCGCTGAAATTCGCGGCCCAGAGCAAGTACGGCGTGGTCATCACCGACCTTGTGATGCATGGCATTACCGGCCTTGACCTGTACCGCGAGATAAAATCACACTATGACGAGCAGGTCAGGTTCATGTTCCTGCTCAGCATTTCCGGTGGCGACGCCGCCCTCCGGCTCATGGGCACGCTTGAGCGGGGCGACATAATAAAGAAGGAGCCGCTCTCGATAAACGAAGTTATCTTCAAGGTTAGAGCGGCGTTTACGAGTAGTCGCTGAAGATGCTGTTTATGTGCGACAAGAGCTCGTTGCGCAGCTGGATTACCTTGGCGCGCTTATCGCCGTCCAGGTCGGTCATCAGCAGAGCGTCCAGACCTTCTACTAGGTACTTTATGTTTGGAAGAGTCAGCAGAACCTTGTCGTCCTCTTGTTGTTGTTGATTTTTGCTGCTGCTACTACTACTGGTCATTGCCCCACACCTCTATTAATGGCGGCGGTTATTATTAACATCTTGCTGGATTATTCTCTATAACTACTATACCACTACCACCACCTGAAGACAGAAATACTCTTCAGCAGCAATCCCGCCTATGGCTGATGATGACACTGCTTCAAGCTACCAGCGGCAGACCATAATCAACCTGCACAATTCCGGGATACCGCTAGAGATAATTGCGCTGCAGATAGACGTCAGCCAAGAGGAGGTCAACAGGGTAATCGCAAGCGCCGCTGCAGAGGAGGAGCAAAAGAGCACATCTGCCAAGCAAGCTTCTGAAGCTCCGTCAATGGCCTCATTCTACCTCGACGCTGTGGTCGACATTGGCCAGGCGATCAGGCTTGCACAGGAGCGGGTGTGGAAGGCCCTCAAGGTGGACTCGCAATTCAACCTGTCGATTGAGGAAACGCAGAACATCCTTGCAAAATTTGCAAAATCAAGGGTGACATTTGTGATACTGCACATTGACCTTGTAGGGTCGACCCGGCTGTCGATGACGCTCCCTGTGGATAGATTGGCGACGATAATACAGGCTTTCACGCAGGAAATGTCGCTGACGATTTCTGCTTACGGCGGCTACGTGCTAAAATACGTGGGCGACGCCATCCTCGCGTTCTTTCCTGCGACCGGCGACGACTATTACCTGCCCTGCATCAACGCCGTCAACTGCGCCCGGTCGATGATCAAGATAATGCGGGAGGGGATAAACCCGATCCTGAACCAGTACGACTACCCGGAGATGAGCGTGCGGGTCGGAATCGACGTCGGCGAAAACGTGGTGGTGCAGTACGGATGGGACACGCACACGGTGGAGGGTAGCAGGCGGCTGAGGGCGCCCCATTACGACATCTTGGGCTACACCATCAATGTGGCGAGCAAGATGACCGTGCTTGCCAAGCCCGACCAGATAGTGATAGGTCAGATGGTCTACGACGTGCTGGACGAGCGCCAAAAGTCGACGTTCCACCAGCTGCAGGTCAGCCCCGAGGTGTGGAGCTACGTGAGCAACTACTCTGACGGCGGCATATACCGGCTCTATGGAACGGCATGATTCTCGCATTCCCAGCAGTAACTATATATCGGCAAAAATGACTAGCTATGATAGTACTAAATGCGTGCTGCAGAATACGAGGGTTCTTTTGTCAAGATAGCCGGTTTGATCGGAGGCGAGGAGTACATCAAGGTGGCCCGGGCCCTCTTGAATCAGGAGGACGTCACCGACGAGGAGATCGCAAGCGCCACCGGCCTCAAGATAAACATCGTCCGCAAGGTCCTCTATGACATGTTTGGAAAAGCGCTGATAACCGGCATCCGCGTCAAAGACGAAAAGAAGGGCTGGTTCGTCTACCGCTGGCGCGCCAAGCAGGATCAAGTCGACAACTTTATCGACAACCAGAAAAAGAAGATCCTCGACAGGCTGCACAAGCGCCTTGAATACGAGGAGTCGACAGAATTCTACCACTGCGGCAACCGCGACTGCCCGAGAGTGAAATTCGACGCGGCAGTCGAATTGTTCTTCAAGTGTCCCAACTGCAAGGGTCCGCTCAACATGGTGGACAACACCCGGGTCAAGGAAGCGCTGCGCTATAAGATAGACCAGATAACGACCGACGTCAACTCGTCCAAGAAGTAATATTTATTTCCTAATTTTCACACATGCCTTTTAACTCTATAATCACCCAGACGCTCTTAGCTCAGGGTAAGAATCCTCTCCAACGTATGACCATAGAATCCTGCCAGACCTTGCATCTACGCAATAATACATCGGAGAACTCCTTCCATCAGACCATCCACCATCTATGACGTATACCAAATGGCCATTGACCCCTTCAAGCACCCTCTTGTTTCCAATAAAGCATGGGAAATCCACAGATGGCGTGCAGCTTGCGTCTATGACGTAATTATTAGTG
>DAINRX010000011.1:13997-20991 GCA_036741635.1 Nitrososphaera sp. | reverse complement strand
CCTTTCGGACATGGGATTAGCAATCCCACGCCCTACCAGGCTAGGCGACCCCCGCCCGCACCTAAAGCAGTTGCAACTCACATTATATTAATCATAACAAGCGCTCTGTTCTGCGATAGCAGGAACGCATTTGTAAAATTTACAGACTTTAAAAAGATTATATAATATTCATGGTGCATCGGTACAACATCTTTGAACCTTAAGGAAGCAAATGAAGTCTTTCGCCGGGCAATAATCAAGGCTTACTTTGAACCCGAACTCCTGAGAATGGACTACCGCAAATCAAGCGTCAAGCACCCAAACATTTCTGATGCCGGCCTCACAGTTGAAGATATCCTTCACGTTTACTTTGACGTTTACACTGGCAACGACTACCCTGACGGCGACGAGTGGTTCAGCGTTGAGTATTTGCTGCCGTACAGCGTAAAGCTGCCAGACGGGCTGAAGGGGCCTGACTATTTCACCACCATATCAGTCTCAGAGGGCAAGCACTACTGGCGCCACCGCGAGCTGGTGCGGTTCAAGTACGGCAAGTCAAAAAAGCTGGCCGAGTCGCTCCAGTTCATCGACAAGAAATACAAGGAGCTGAGCAAGTCAATCCATGATTCTCCAATTGTTGACCAGCTCAAGTAATAATGATCATTATTTCGTTTTCCACTCATTGTTCTTGAAAAAGTAGTTTCTGTCGCTGCTTTTTGCAACCGATGGGCTCCACTTGTAGCTGGCCTCGTCGTACGAGAACCACACCTCTTCTGTGTTGGGCGGTATCGACTTGATTTGGAGCGGCACGACATCGACAAGGTATTCCAGCTTTTCTATGCCCATCTCAAACTGCCTGTCGCCCTTGTTGAGCAGCGGGAACACCACTGCGGGGCTGCCGGCGAACCTGATGAACGCCTTGACACCCTTTCTGCCGCGCCTGCGCTTGACATCCTTTATCACGCCCTTTATCTTGAACCAGCTCTCCATCGTAAACGTCTGGAAGAATGACTCGTCAAACGGCACCGGGAAGCCGACCTCGATCATGCTAACAAACTGCGGGTCGTCCGGCTGCAGCTGCTTTTCTTCTACTTCAAAGGAACGATTGAGCGTGTCGTAAATGATCTCGATCTCCCAGAGCGATACGCCATAGTGGTAGAATGTGGCAGCCGACTCCAATGTGCGTGCTCGGAGAAACTGAGTTGAGATGAAATAAAGTCTTTACTAGAAGATGCCGACGAACTTTAGCAGGTATATCAGCGAGAGCGTCACGGCGGACCCGACCATATGCCTCCACGGGATTGGCGGAAGCGTTGGCGCGTTCAGCGTTATCTGGTGGTTGTCGATGACAGTTGTGATGTACTGGCGGAGCTTAGCGTTCCAGATCTGGTATTCTATCCTGTGCTTTTTTAGGATCGATTCAATCTCGTAAATGACGGGCGACCTTACCGAGCGGATGTGCTGTATGTATTTTCGCGAGATCTCGACTTCTGCCTGGATTGCGATGAACCCCTGCTGCATCTCTAGCAGCCTCACATGCATCTCCCAGGGCTTGGTCAGCCTCTTTGCAAAGCCATGGCCAATCTGGGTTGGCTTTTTGTTTTCAAGTTTCACGCGCTTGAAGCCTTCAGAGACGAGGGCGTTGATTATCTCGTCCCTCTTTATCTTGACCATGAGTGAGAGGTGGTCAAGCTCGATCTCTTCTTTGCGAATAAGGTCCTGCAAACCCTTGACGATGTTAACCGTCTTTGGATAGCTGGTAAGGAATTCGGACATCTAAGGTGTAGCTTTGTTCCATATGACGGCATATTAAAACCCTATGCAAACATGATATGTATCATAACTCATTCTTTCTTTTTCTTCTTCTTCTTCTTCTTCTTGTCGTTGCTCACTAAGCTTCTCAGGTAAATGTCCTGCGCCGGCGCAACTGCCATGTCGCGCCACGAGAACTTTTTGTCAGACCATGTGACCTTGGCGCCCCTCACCACGGCGGCCGGCGTAGACTCGTTGCTCTCGCCCATCACCGCTACTCCCATCGTGGCAAGGCCGTCGGCAACCGCCTTGAACGTGACCCTGAGGACGTTGCCAAACAAATCGTGCTTGCCTCGCTGATCCTCGACTGGCTCAAATCCCGCGCAGGCAATGGCCACACCCGTTGTGCCAATGCGGGTAGGCATGAGGCGGCTGTCGGCGATTACGATGCCGGTCCTGACACCAAGCTCGACAAGGAACTTCTGCCTCATCTTCTCAGCTGTTCCAAAGGGGTCGCGAGGGTACAGGATGGCGCGGCCGGCAGGCACGTTTGACTTGTCGATGCCTGCGTTTGGCGCTATCATGCCGTCCCTTATCGCAAGCAGGAATCCCGGCACTCCCCTGATGATGTAATCTGACTCTCTCAGCACGAGCTCGGCCATCTTGCCATCCATGTGGCACTTTGCAGCAAGCACCCGCGCCTTCTTGCTCACCCTCACTTTTTTGAGGTCTATGACCGAGCCTTCGCTCATTGACACGAACTTGCTTGATATCACTACAATGTCGCCGTCCCTATACGAAAAGCCCTTGAGACTCTCAAAGAGGTCAAACTTGCCCTTCCTGACGCTGACCGGTATTGCCAGAACCTCGACGACCAAGTTGCTGCAGCATCCATAAAAGGGCGCTCACTTTTGTGCTTTCTGCCTCAGCGCCTACAAAGGTTTTAATCCGTCATGAGGACAAAATCTCTCACACGAGCGAATCCATTTTGACAACAGGGATGACAATCACTGAAAAGATACTGGCCCGGGCGTCCGGCAAGGGCAAGCTTTCCCCCGGAGACGTGGTATTTGCCAAGATAGACAGGGTAATGATGCACGACGTTTCCGGCCCCGGCGTAATCAAGGTGTTCAGCGAGTGGGAGAAGAAGGGGCTCAAACTAGATCGCATCTGGAACCCGGACAAGGTGTGGGTAACGGAGGATCACTTTGTGCCTGCAGCCGACAGGGTCTCGGCAGAGAACATCATCATGCTATCCAACTTTACCAGCAAGTACGGCATCAAGAAGCACTTCAAGTATGGCCTAGGGCAATACGGGATATGCCACACGCTCTCCCATGAGGAGGCGATGGTGCTCCCCGGCGAAGTCTATGTAGGAGGCGATTCGCACACCAATACGACGGGCGCAATGGGCGCCTTTGCTGCCGGCCTGGGCCACACAGACGTCGCGTATGTGCTCATGAACGGCCAGATCTGGTTCAAGGTGCCTGAAACAATGCTCTTCAAAATAGAGGGCGACAAGCCTGCTCACATCATGGCCAAGGACATCATCTTGAAGATAATCGGCGACATTGGGACTGACGGCGCCAACTATAACACGATGCAGTTTGCGGGCAGCGTGGTAAAGCGCCTGACGATGGAAGAGCGCCTGACGCTTACAAACATGACCACCGAGGCGGGCGCCAAGAACGGCATAATCGAGCCGGACGAAACAACATACGCTTACCTGCGCGAAAGGACTGATGCAAAGTACTCGCCAGCGCACGGCGACCCGGACGCCGACTACTCTGAAGTTTTCACGTATGAGATCGAAAAGCTCGAGCCGACGGTGGCCAAGCCGTTTTCGCCCGGCAACATTTCTGCCGCGCGCGAGCTGGAGGGCACCGAGCTTGACAAGGCGTACATCGGCTCGTGCACGGGAGCAAAGCTGGAAGACCTGCGCGAGGCTGCCAGGATATTGAAGGGCAAGAAGGTCAAGATCAGGACAGAAGTGCTGCCGGCCGCGCAGTCGATTTACATGAAAGCGCTAAAGGAAGGATTGATCACCATTTTCATGGAAGCCGGCGCAATCGTCGGCCCGCCCACGTGCGGGGCATGCTGCGGCGCCCACATGGGAGTGCTTGGCAAGGGCGAGGTGTGCATCAGCACCACCAACAGGAACTTCCCTGGCAGGATGGGCCACGTGGAATCGCAGACGTATCTTGCGTCGCCAATAGTGGTGGCGGCGTCAGCGGTAACAGGCAAGATAACAGACCCGAGGGACGTGAGAAATTGAACAGGGTGCTGAAAGGCAAGGCCCACAAGTACGACATGAACAACATCGATACTGACGTCATAATTCCCGGCCCCTACCTGAAGATACATGACCACACGGAGCTGGCCAAGCACGCAATGGAAGGCATCGACCCAAAATTCCCCGAAAAAGTGTCGCAGGGCGACTTTCTCGTAACGGGCAACAACTTTGGCTGCGGCTCAAGCAGGGAGCATGCGCCAATCGCGCTATCGCAGACGGGCATCAAGGCAATCCTTGCGCCGTCATTTGCAAGGATATTCTACAGAAACGCTGTGGACGGAGGCTACCTGCTGCCGATAGAAATCGACGAATCAACAGTCGAAAAGATATCTGACAGGGACGAGCTTGAAATCAACCTTGAGCAGAACAGGATAACCAACCTGACAAAGAAAGAGCAGTACCCGATGAAGCCGTTCCCGGAACTGATAGCAAAAATTGTCGAGGCAGGCGGGCTCATGAACTTCAAGCCCAGCTCTGCTTAATCGTTCTTTTCTACCCACCTGTCTCCTTCTTTCTTATATTCCCGCTTGACGGCAGACCACGCAACCTTGTGCGCCACCTGCTCCCTGCTCTGGCGTTTCCCTCCGCGCCTCTTTGCCGGGCTCTTGTACTGCTTTAGCGCGTTCTTGTGGGCTTTTTTGTAAATCTCTTGGGCATGTTCGGGAAGAGTGTCGATCGCTTTTTTTGTCCTTGAAGAAAGCCTTGAGATGCCGCCGCTCCTGCTGCTCTTCCTCTTGCTGCCGCTTCTTTTCCTGCTAGAAGACAATGAAGATGACTTTCTTGGCATGCTGCCAATAGTTCAATATAATATATAACAAGTGCGATGATGAAGCATCATCGTGGCAAGAAAGGGCAGGCTTGATGAAATTTTTAGCAAGGCGCTGTACGCCGATGACGCTACACTGTATGTTGTGAGCTACCGCGACTTTGACAGCATAGTGGAAGTCCCGCTGCCGGAATTTGTCGAGCTGTCAGAAAATTTTGCGGTGATACCGCAGAGCAGAATAGCTCTTGTCAAAAAAGGTGAGAAGGTGCTGTATCGCAAGCACGGGTTCTAGCGCTCAATGACCCAGCCTTCGGGCAGCAGTCTGTCCTCCCTTGGTCTGCCCGTGGCAGTCGCGTACCTCCACACGTGCAGCCCCTTGTCAGTCACGCTTGCCTTAATCTTGGCCAGAGCCTCGATCTCGCGCTCCACGCTTTCAACGCTTGCATTTGTCGTTGAGAACTTTTTGCAGAACTGGCAGTGCCCGTCAAGCGTTGCCGCCTTGCCTGTGGCATCAGTAACTGGATAGGCCCGGCATGCAAGAGGCCGCTTGGAATAGATCTTGCAATTAAGGCCGCCGTTGGGAGACCTTTCTGCGCCTTCAACGTCAAGGAACGGGCAGAGGTCGCCGTCGCTGTTCTTGCCCATCATCTGGTACGCAATGATTTTTTCAGGTGAATCCCTTCCTACCGCAATCCTCGGGATTATCCTGACATCAACGCCCATCCTGTGCGCAAGCTCTTCAATCGCGGACTTTTCTTCTGGCAGTAGGAGGACGCCGATCTTGCCGTACTTGGAAGACGGGTAGTATTCCCTGTAGATGCAGCAGTCCGAGCACCCCTGCACGCAGCTGAACTTTCTTATCATTTCTTGTTTTCCTGAATGCACTGCCACTCTATGCTGTCCTGCGCGAGATCAGTATATTGCAGGAAGGCAATGTCGTACACCGACTTTGACTTTTTCAGGATCTCTAGCTCGAACTTTTTGTCCTTTTTCTTTGGGTTTTCGTTGTATATGCCAAAGCGGAGCGTGGCCTTTTTTTCAAAGCCCACCTTAAAGCGCTCGTAGTTTTCAGAGACCGGCACTTTCTTCACAAAGCCGGTGTTGTCGCCTTTGTATTCCGAGCCGCCATAAAGGATGAACCAGTAGCTGTCGCCCTGCTCTACAAAGCGGAGCTTTATCTTGTCGTCCGGCCACCACTCGATCGTCTTTTTCCACAGCTTGAACGCAAACATCTTGTCGCTAAAGAGCGGAAAGACGTTCATGTAGACATCGTGGTAGCGGTAGCCTACGCCGACAAAGTCCTTGAACCAGACTATAGAGGGCTTGATCAACTGCAAGCAAGCTTATCAAACTACCATAATAAAAGTCTCAAGGCGCACTCTGATCATTTCTAGGTGCGATTGTTCAATACAGCCTAAAAGCCCGTTTGGCGCTTTTGTTGCATGGATTCAAGGTTCTTTGCAATCTTTGCAGCAGCAGCCGTGGCCGCGCTGGCCATAATAGGGATGCTACTATCTGCCGGTGCCGCTTTTGCGCAGATCATCGGCCCAAACAACTCGCCTTTCATACCAGACACAAACAACACCATCTCAGTGGCCGGCACCGCAACCACAAAGGTTGAGCCAGACAGGGTCATGATAACGTTTGCCGTAGAGACGGTCGACGAAACGGCCGGCGACGCGCTGCGCGCAAACTCGGAGAGAATGACAGCCGCGCTTCAAGCGCTGCAGGCGGCAGGCGTGGAGGAGAACGAGACCAGCACCTCGTCCTTTAGCATATACCCAAACTACAACTTTACAGAATTTGGCGATGCCCGCCAGCTGACAGGCTATACTGTGACAAACTCGATCCTAGTAGAAAGCTCGAACCTGCAGAATATATCTGATTGGGTCGACGCCGCGGTGGGAGCTGGAGCAAACAGGATCGACAGCATAGCATTCACGATCTCTGAAGAGAGGATGGATGTGGTACGAGCCAACCTCACGGATCAGGCAGTCGACAATGCAAGGGGCAAGGCTGACGCACTGGCCTCTGCGCTTGGTATGGAAATAACGGGCGTCAAGGCGGCCGGCCTCAACGACTTTGGCGCGCCGATAATTCCGCTCTCGGTATCCCGGGAAGCGGCCGTGGCAGACATAGAGGTGCCAATAGTGCCGGGCGAGCAGACGGTGACGACCACGGTTACGGTGATATACAAGATCGGC
>DAINRX010000011.1:12658-13897 GCA_036741635.1 Nitrososphaera sp. | reverse complement strand
GCCTCTATATGGCATTGATGCCCTCTGTGCTCTTTGTCCAGCTTCTGGGCTTCCTCGCTGGTAATAGGAAACTGTTCCTCGCTCAAGCCGGGCTTCTCCAAAATGACTTTGCCGCACGTGTCGCAGACGAGATGCATCATGATGACGCCCATTCCGGCTGCTAAAGTGCTTGCTGACGATATTTAGACTATTCTGCCAGTTGTTAATTACTTGTCCAGATCGACAGGTATTTTCTTGAAGACCTTGCCGATGCTGCCCAGCATCCCTTTCTTGTTCTGCTTCTCTTCAACAGGCTTGTAGCACTCGGGGCACAATGCGCGCAGATTGATGGGGCGGTTGTCCTTCTGCGAGCCGTTGATGTGCTCAAACTGCGGCTGGACGCTCGGGGTGAACTTTACCTCGCACTTTTGGCAGCGGTTGCGTGCCCTCTCTAGCACTGTCTGCCTGATGGCAAGCGTCAGGTGCTCATACTTTTTCTTGTCGTAGCTGGGGCCGCTTGGGGGACCGAAGAACGACATAATGGCAAATGGCAGGCTCAAACTTATGTGTCTTGCGCTGTTTTTTTATTATAGTATCTTGGCACTTCTTGCGACGGCGTACACATGCTCTTTGAGGTCGCGCTCGTAGAGCGAGTTCATTTTTTCAAGTAGCAGCGAGCGTGCCTGGTTCCTCTCTTCCTCCGTCCTTGCTGACAGCGCGGCTGCAAAAATGTCGGGGAAGTTTTCCTTTATCCATCCGTCAAGGACAAGATACCTGTTTTCGTTTATCCATATTACCTTGGCTGACGACTGGTCGACTTCTTCGTTAAACCTTCCAGTCTCGACCCTGTCGATTAGCATAAAGATGCAATTGTTGGGATCTGGGTTGCTGAGCGCTTCGATCGGCCGCCCACCTGCCCTGCCGGCCTGTATGCGCTCTATCAGGCCCTGCGGCCTTATGTACGTCCCAACGACGTGGACCTTGTTTCCGTTGGACGACTGGACGCGGCCTATGATTATCTTGCTATAGTCCCCTTCCTTTTGAGCCACGAAAACATAGCTGCCGGGCTTGATCCCTCCTGCTACCTTGCCAAACAACATTTGACTACAAAAGAGTCCCGGCTTGCAAATTATATAATGTTATCTCGTATGTGCGGGCGGGCTTGCCTATGCGCTTTCGAAATACTTGGAGAGCACAACGCCAAGGCTCGGACGCGCTGCTACAGCAGCAGGCGCCTCTCCTTGTTCCTGCTTTTTGCTA
>DAINRX010000011.1:10663-12558 GCA_036741635.1 Nitrososphaera sp. | reverse complement strand
AGAAGCTGAGGTGGTACACTTGCCGCGCCTGCAAAAAGAGATTTGCGTTCACCTATGATGTGGAGCAGCATAAGCTCCAGAGAGGCCACAGCGAGTTTGACATTGAGGAGCTCAGACAGCTCTGATCCTGCGCTTTATGGCTTGGCATATCATAAGTTTTTCAGGATCCGCAAAATCATCTAGTAAGGAATTGGTTTTTAACTGTTGAATTGGTTCAGAATTACATTTATTAACACAGGTTTGTAAGGTTACAGAGATATGCACAAGTTCGACGAGCTTGACATGAGGATACTGTCCGAACTCTCCAAGGACGCAAGCATCTCTGTGCCAAGGTTGAGCAAGAAACTCAATGTTAACGCTTCTGTTCTTTACAGCAGGATAAAGCGCCTGACAAAGCGCAGCCTGGTCAAAAAGTTCACGGTGGTCGTGAACGAGGGCATGCTGGGCATCAACGTCAAGGCCGCGGTAGGCATCAACCGCGACCCCAAGCTGAAGGAGCCGATACACACCGAGCTCCTAAAGATCCCCGAGGTCAGGTCGCTGTCCGAGGTGACGGGCAGGTTTGACATGATAGTGATGGTGAGCGCCCATACGCTTGAAGAACTGCATAACATCGTGATCGAGCGCATCGGCAAAATAGAGGGCATACAGAATACTGAGACGTTCGTCGAGATGCAGCGGACGGAAAAGGAGCCAGTCTACACTGTGCAGCCGTCGCTTTCAAGGTAGCAGCAGCACCAACAGATATTTTATATAACGCATAGGGAACTTCAATTCACTGAATGTCAGTTGTCGAGCGCAAAATATCTGAGATGATCCAGACGCTCAGGCTGGCAAAAAAGACCAGCAGGGAAGACTACTCCCAGCACCTGCGCCTAGTAGTGCTTGGCATGATTGCAGTAGGCGGCGTCGCCTTTGTCATCAAGCTGATAGCCGAGTACCTTACTTTTGGCTCAAGGTTCGGCTGACCACTGACTATTGACTGCCAATAGGATTAAAATACCATTACATATACAATTTTTCCAAATGGAAAGCAAAACAGGCAGCACAGTCACCCACGTCACGACCAAGACATGGGACTCTGAAGTGCTCAGGTCAAACCTGCCCGTCTTCGTGGACTTTTGGGCAGAGTGGTGCGGGCCGTGCAGGATGGTGGGCCCGGCAGTCGAGCAGATAGGCAAGATAATGGCAGACAAAATAAAGGTGGCCAAGCTCAACGTCGACGAAAACCAGGAGATCGCTATGAAATATGGAATTCAGTCAATTCCTTCGCTTGTACTGTTCAAGGGCGGCAAGGAAGTGTCAAGGACCATAGGCGCAGCTCCAAAGGAAGCGTACATCAAGTTCATCGAGAACTCGCTGGGCAAAGCCTAGCTCTCTCACCCCCACCCCTCTTCTTCCTTTTCTGCTTTAACAACGACGAAAGCATTAATACGGTAATTTGATACGGTAACACGATAGCAGCAATTGGGAAAGAAGGAACTTGCAGCCCTTTTTTCATCCGATCCCGACCGGTACTACAGGGTTTCGCTATTTGACAAAATGAGTTTTTCCCGGCGCAAGTGTGGCAGGTGCGAAAAATTCTTCTGGACGCTTGACTCTGGCAGGCAGTTCTGCCCCGATCATGAAAATTACAGCTTTATCGGCAGGCCGCCAACAAGCAAGCGGCTTGATTACGTCAATGCGTGGAAGGAGACGGACAAGTTCTTTCGCGCTAATGGCCACACTATAGTGAGGCGCTACCCAGTAGTTTGCCGCTGGCGCGACGACCTGTACTTCACCATAGCGTCGATAGTTAATTTCCAGCGCGTCGTCGGCAACCAAGTGGTGTTCGAGCTGCCGGCAAACCCTCTCGTAGTGCCCCAGATGTGCCTCCGCTTCAACGACATCGAAAA
>DAINRX010000011.1:2394-10563 GCA_036741635.1 Nitrososphaera sp. | reverse complement strand
ATAATAGACATGGGCGCCGGCCTTGAGCGCTTTTCATGGATAACGATGGGGACGCCTACAAGCTACGACTGCTGCTTTGGGCCGGTGGTCGACAAATTGATCGATGCCACCGGCACCGACAGGAACCCGGAATTACTGTCGAAATATTTCGGCGCGGTGTCTTCCAAGCTGGAACACACTGGAAGCATCCGCGAGCTCAAGTCGCTTATAGCAAAGGAGATGCGAATCGACGGGGACAAGCTCGCCGCGATGGTCACGCCCTACGAAGCGATCTACACAGTCGCCGACCATGTCAGGACGCTCTTGTTCGCAATATCCGACGGCGCGCTGCCGTCAAACGTGGGCGGAGGTTACAACCTGCGCGTAATCCTGCGGAGAGCGCTTTCGATACTTGAGAGGCTCGGCTGGAAGAACGTAAAGGTGGAGGACATCGCAGACATGCATATCGACTACCTGAAGCAAATGTATCCAGAGCTTGAGGAGCACCAGCAGGATGTCAGGACTATTCTGCAACTGGAAGCGAGCAGGTACGTCGGCTCTCGCGAGCGCATGAACTCGATTGCCACTTCGCTCAAGGCAAGCAAAAAGGCGGAATTATCAGTTGACGACCTTATCCGGCTTTACGAATCAGACGGCATCACTCCGGACTTTTTGGTAGAGCAGGGGGTCATACCGGGCGTGCCGTCAACGTTTTACACAAAGCTGGCCGAGCTCCACACGAGCCAGTCCGCTGCGGGCACGCAGGCAAACAAGCCAATCAGAGGGTTGGAGGAATTGCCGCCGACAAAATTGCTGTATTATGAAGACGAGTCGATAAGGGAATTTGAGGCAAAAGTGCTCAAGGTGGTGGATGGCAAATTTGTAATTCTCGATCAAACGGCGTTCTACCCGAGGGGAGGCGGCCAGGAGCCGGATACAGGCAAAATACAGGGCGCCAAGGTGGTCGAAGTGACCAAGCAGGCAGACGTGGTTGTGCACAAGGTTGACGACAGCTCAGCAGCAAAGCTTGTCGAAGGCCAGATAGTGCACGCAACGATGAACGGCAGGCGCCGCGACCTCATAACCAAGCACCACACCGCGACCCACGTGTTAAACTCCGCTTCAAGGAACATGCTTGGCTCTTGGGTCTGGCAGAACTCGGCGTTCAAGGAAGAAAGCTATGGCAGGCTCGACATCACCCACCACTCTGCGCTGTCAAAAGAAGAGGTACAAAAGATCGAGCACTCTGCAAACCGTGTCATCAGGGAGAACCATCCTGTCATAATCAAGACGTACGACCGCGGCGACGCCGAGCAAGAGTTTACCTTCCGCATCTATCAGGGCGGAGTCGTCCCGACAAGCAACGTCCGCATCGTCAACATCAAGGGATGGGACATTGAGGCGTGTGGAGGAACGCATGTGAGGACCACAGGCGAGATAGGTCTTGTCAAGATAGTCAAGTCGGAGCGCATTCAGGACGGGGTCGTCAGGCTCGAGTTTGTCGCCGGCGAAGCCGCCATAAACCACATGCAGCAGCAGGAGAGCCAGCTTGCTGCGATTGCCCAAGCGCTGGGTTCGAGCAGGGAAAAAGTGATAGAATCGTTCAATAAGGCAATGGACGACGCCGAAGCTGCCAAGAAGAAGATACGCATCATGCTCCGCGTTGTCGCAGGCGCGATGGCAGGGGACGTTTCCGCGCAGGCGAAAAAGCTCGCTTCCGGTGTCCACCTGTATAGCACCTATGACGAAGAGCTGGACGAGGACTACCACATTGCGATAGGCGAAAAGGCGATCGAGCTCGACCCTGCGCTTGTCTATGTCGCACTTGTCTCAAAGGGTCAGGGAATCAGAGTGATAGTGTTTGCTGGCGAGCAAGCCCGCAAGAAGGTCAAGGCCGGCGCAATCGCAAAGCAGGTCTCCGGCAAGCTCGGAGGCTCTGGCGGAGGCGACGACCGCTTTGGGCAGGGAGGCGGCCGGTCAAAGGACAGGATAAAGGAAGCGCTGCTATTGGCTGAAGAGGCTGCAAAATAAACGGCATGAGCGACAATCGCATAGACTGGAACTCTATTGAATCAAAATGGATCAAGCGGTGGGAGAAGCAGAAGCTCTTTCAGGCCGATCCAGACGGCAGAAAGAAATACTTTGTAACTGTCGCGTACCCTTACCCGAATTCGCCCCAGCACATCGGCCACGGCAGGACGTACACGCTCGCAGACGCCCATGCCCGCTACATGAGGATGAAGGGTTACAATGTGCTCTTCCCGATGGGCTTTCACTATACAGGCACTCCCATCCTTGGCATGTCGAGGAGGGTTGCCGCCGGCGACGCCGAGCTGATGGACACCTTCCGCAAGATATACAAGCTCTCTGACGACATCATTTCCACTTTTGTAGAGCCTGTAAAAATTGCAAGCTACTTCCACAACGAGATCAAGATGGGCATGAAGGAGATGGGCTACTCGATTGACTGGCGGCGCGAGTTCACCACCATTGACAGGATGTATTCCAAGTTCATCGCTTGGCAGTTCCGAACGCTCCGCAAGAAAGGGCTGATAGTGCAGGGGTCGCACCCTGTGGGCTGGTGCCCCCGCGACCAGAACCCTGTGAGCCAGCATGACACGATGGACGATGTAGAACCGGATTTCAACGAATACACGGTCGTCAAGTTCAGGTCGGGTGATGATCTTGTCATACCGGCTGCAACTCTCAGGCCGGAGACGATCTTTGGAGTTACCAACATGTGGGTCAACCCCCATGTCGAGTACGTGCAGGCTGCAGTCGACGGCGAAAAGTGGCTGGTCAGCAAGGAGGCGGCAAGAAAGCTGGAATTTCTCAACCATAAGGTCGAGGTTATCAAGTCTGTAAAGGGCAAAGAGATGATAGGCAAGAGCGCCACAAACCCGCTCAATAATGTAGCCGTCCCGATCTACCCCGCGTCGTTTGTTGAGGCCGACAGCGGCACCGGCGTGGTGATGTCAGTGCCGGCGCACGCGCCGTACGACTATCAGGCGCTCGAAGACCTGAAGGCTGACAAGAAAACTCTACAGGAGTTTGGCATTTCAGTCAGCGCCACCCCGATAGTGATAATCGAGTCAGAAGGCTACTACTCCGGCGTCCCGGCGGCTGAAGCCATCAAGCAGGTAGGCGCATCGAGCCGGAGTGACGAGGAAAAGCTGGAAAAGGCGACAAGCGACCTCTATTCTCACGAGTTCTATAAGGGCAAGATGATGCAGAACACGGGCAGGTATGCAGGCATGAGTGTGTCTGTGGCAAAGAATGAGGTCAAGCAGGAGATCATGCAGGCAGGCCACGCAGACATCATGTACGAGCTCGTCAATAAGCCCGTGTGGTGCAGGTGCGGAACCGAGTGCGTCGTCAAGCTGCTCAACGACCAGTGGTTCCTGAACTACGGCGACAAGAAGTGGAAAACCCTTGCGCACGAATGCGCAAGCAGGATGGATATCGTGCCGCAGGACATCCGGCAGGAATTCGACCACGTTATTGACTGGCTGCGGGAGCGGGCGTGCGCACGCAAGTCCGGCCTCGGGACAAAGCTACCCTGGGATCAGGAGTGGATAATCGAGAGCCTGTCTGACTCGGTCATCTACATGGCGTATTACGTCATTGCCAAGTACGTCAACAGCAAGGCGATAAGCGACGAAAATATCACTGATTCATTCTTTGACTATGTCCTGCTTGGCGTGGGCAATGCTGAGCAGGTCGCAAAGGAATCCAAAGTACCATTATCGACGGTGGAGCAGGTAAGAAAGGAATTCAGCTACTTTTACCCTGTCGACTCGCGGCATTCCGGTCGTGACCTCGTACCGAACCACCTCACATTCTTCATTTTCAACCATGCGGCCATTTTTGGCAGGGAAAACTGGCCACAGCAAATAGTGGTGAACGGCTCGGTCCTGATGGAAGGCAAGAAAATGAGCAAGTCGCTTGGCAACATCATCCCGCTTCGAGCCGCAATCAAGGAGAACGGCGCCGACATGATCCGCCTTGCGATGCTCGTGTCTGCCGAAATCCTGCAGGACGCCGACTTTTCCTTTGACACTGTCAGGGGAATACGGTCAAAGCTGCTCGGCATTTTTGAAATGGCAGAGAAATGCGCAGACAAGAAGAAGCAGGCTGCAGAAATGCAACAACTGGAAGATAGGTGGCTTGCCAGCCGGCTCCAGCGCACCATAGCGGAAACGTCTGCCTCGATGGACAGGCTGAGGACGAGAGAAGCAATACACCATATCTTGTACTCGCTTGACCAGGATCTGCAGTGGTACCTGAGGAGAGCGGCTGCAAAAGGGCAGGAAAATATCGCCATGCTGGCAGAATTTCTCGATGTGCAGGTGAGGATGCTTGCGCCGTTTGCGCCGTTCACTGCCGAAGAAGTATGGGAGCGAATGGGCAACAGGCAGCAGCTGATAACAGCGGCAGGCTGGCCAGAAGTCAGAGAAGACAGGATCGACTTGGTTGCAGAAGAATCAGAATTCCTGATTTCAAGCCTGCTTGTAGACCTCCAGAACATCGTCAAGGTCACGAAAATAACGCCAAGCAAGATTGCCATCTACACTTCTGCCGGGTGGAAGGCGCAGGTTTACAAAACAATACTTGCCAGCATCTTGGAGGGCAAGACGAACTTTGGCGAGATAATGAAGCAGCTGATCGCAAACCCGGAAACTGCCAAGGCCAAGACCGAACCCAAGCTGGTGCAGAAAATGATGGAAGACATCCTGTCGGCGCCGCTTGAGGCGAGAAATAGGCGATTAGAGATGGCAGGCTTCCACGAAGTGGCTGCGATACAGGACGCCGCGTCATTACTGTCTGCCGAAATCAACAAGGCGCAGATAGTCGTCTATTCGGAGGAAGATGCGTCAAGATACGACCCGAAGGCAAAGGCAAAATCGGCAAGGCCATTCAAGCCTGCGGTTTACATGGAGTAAGTAAATCATTCCAGCAGCATTTCTCTCAGGCGCTCTGCAGTTGCCTGCTTGTCGTCCACTTCTATCACCACCTTGGAGTATTCGTGACCTTTCAGGTGCAGGGTCACGCATTTTGAAAAATCCCTGACATAGTAGAACGCCTTGCGCTTTCTTGTCCAGAAGGTTCCAGCCATGAATCATTTGGCATGTGGGTACCCATCTTGAACGAAAGCCATGAAGGCTTTGCCTTCTCAGCCGAAATGGAAACAACATTTTCTTTTGGTATTGCTAACTTGCGCTTTTACGGCCAGAAACATTTCCTTGCTGTCTAGAGTTAATCACGATCTGGTCTTCTTTGTCAACTCTGATTTTGACCATTGTTGTTGTAGGATGGAAAAGCACTTTTGGAAATAAATACGTGTTTAAACTCCTGCAGCCCTTCTCTTTGCAACTATAGAAGCTGCCATGTAGAGTGTAAAGCCGCCGGCGGCCATGATAAAGCCGTAAAGCGAGACAGCTTCCCTTTCCCAGTACTGCCCAAGCCCCACAAGTAGCGCGCCCATTATCAAGAGGCCAATGCCTGCGCGGGCAGGACCGGACATCTGCATCTTTTTTTTCTTCTTCTTTGTCGACAACGTCTCTTGTTGGCCGCGGGCGCTAGATAATCCTTTGTTGCTATTGTTGCCACTAGGATTATCAATGTTTTTATGGCTTCTTTTTCAACAGGATAAGCGGCAGAAAAGCATGAAGATCGCAGTAGTCGGGATCGGAGTTGCAGGCGCGTACCTCATGAACAGACTGAGCGACGATCACGACAACCAGGTGGTGGGTTTTGAGCGCATGCCGCATGATCAGCACGACGCCGTGTGCGCCTGGGCCACGTGCGAAAACGTGATGGCCGGCCTTGCCAAGAACTGCGGCCTTGACTTTGACGATTACGTCCTACACGACGGCAGAAACATGAGGGTTGACCTCGGCGACAAGGGCGGCATCGACATCGGCCTCCGGGGCATGGTCAGCTACGACAAGCTGCGGCTGATACAGGACATGGTAAAAGGGACTGAAATCAAGTTCGGGCGTGCGCCGAGAAAGGACGAGCTTGAGCCCGATTTTGACATTATTGTAGACGCGACAGGCTTTCACCGCAACTATTTGCCAAGGGTCGGCAACGAGCTCTGGATCCCGTGCGTCCAGTACAAGGTAAAATATCCTGCGGGCAAGGAGCCCTTTGACGATTTCTATCTAAAGTCGTTCCCGTCGATGTCTGGGTATTTCTGGTACTTTCCGCTTGGCAACGGCTACGCGCACATTGGCGCTGGCGACTTCCTAAAGAGCCACAACCGCTTTGTCGACGAATTCCTGAACAGGCATCAGTGCGAAGTGATAAAGAAGGTCGGAAGGCCGGTGCGTCTGACGCCTCCGGCGAGCTGCGAGCCGTTCACCGACGGCAAAAAGTCAGTGGGCGTGGGCGAGTCCATAGGCACGGTCTATCCTCTATTGGGAGAAGGCATCATCCCGTCAACTTGGTGTGCTGAGCTGTTCGTCAAGAACCTGCACGACATGCCTGCATACCGGGAGGCAGTGCTTGAAAAATTCAAGATATACCAGCTTGTCTTCAAGTTCATCCAATTGAAGATATCAGACAAATTCAGCCTCATCAAGCATTCAATGGACATGCTCAAAGTCTATAGGCACATGAAAAGCGAGGAGGACCGATACGGCATGGAAGTCAGGATGGCCGATATGCTGAAGGTCTCCAGAATCTAAAGCTTTAAAAATCGAGCGCGAGCAGTGAGGTATTAATGAGCGCAGGAATCGATCCCGCCAAGCAGCAACAATTGGCTGCAATAGAGCAGAGGATCAACGAGATGGTCCAGCAATCCCGGGTATTGGAGGCGTACATGAACGACATCATGACGCGTCAGGTGACAGTAAGCAAGTTAATGGAAGAGGCCCGGCTGGCTTCAACTACCATCCAAAACATTACGTCAGACTCTGAAGTCGAGTCACTGATGCCTGTTGGCATTGGCGTTTACGTCAAGACGACCGTCCCCCCGATAAAGAAACTGCTTGTCAACTTGGGCGCTGGCGTCGCGGTCGAAAAGAACAGGGAAGACACTCTGAACTACGTCGAAGCCCGGATAAAGGAGTACGAAGTGGCTGCGAGGCAGCTTGAGGCACAAAGGCAGGAAATAGCGATGCGCATGGATCAGATACAGGCGCAGGTCAACCAGATGATACGGGCTGCGCAGCAGGGCTGATGCCTGCCGGTTTTGGTTGATGAAAGTAAATGTTTAACAAGCTGAAAAAAGCATTTTCCAGCGCGGCAAAAGGCATAGGCCAGAAGGAGATAACTGAAAAGGTCCTTGACGACGCGCTGCTGGACCTCCAGATAGCGCTTTTAGAAAGCGATGTTGCGCAGGAAGTCGTCGACGACCTGTCGAAAAAGCTAAAGGGCGAGCTGCTCGGGCTTAAGCTCGAAAAGGGGCAGGACGCGGCTCAGATAGTCCAGTCAAAGCTGCAAAGCGCAGTTGCCGAGATATTTGCCCGCGCCGGCAAGCTTGACCTTGTTGAAAAAATAAAGGCGAAAAAGGCGGCCAAGGGCGGACCGTTTGTAATCGTGTTCCTTGGAATCAACGGGACTGGCAAGACCACCACGATTGCCAAGATGGGCAACCTGCTGAGAAAGGCCGGGCTTACCGTGGTCGTCGCTGCAGGCGACACTCACAGGGCTGGTGCCATTGAACAGCTGGAGCAGCACACAAACAGGCTGTCGCTCAAGATAATCAAGCAGAGGTACGGGGCCGACCCATCTGCCGTTGGGCGTGACGCGGTAGAGCACGCAAAGAAGAACTACATCGACGCAGTCCTGATAGACACGGCAGGCAGGATGCAGACCTCAAAGAACCTGATGGACGAGATGGCCAAAATAGTCAGAGTGGTCAAGCCCGATGTCAGGCTGTTCATCGGCGACGCATTGGCCGGCAACGACACCATCAATCAGGCGAGGGAGTTTTTCCAATACGCCAATTTCGACGGCGCGATATTGACAAAGATAGATTCTGACGCAAAGGGCGGCGCCGCAATTTCGATAACCCACATCACTTCAAAGCCGATAGCCTATGTCGGAGTCGGGCAGGGGTACGACGACATTATCCCGTTTGACCCTGACACGTTCATCGAGTCGCTCTTTGGCAGCGTCGGCGAGGTAAGCGTTCAGGACCTGATGTCGATGCCAAGAGCTCCAGAGCCAGTCGAGCAAGTCCAG
>DAINRX010000011.1:0-2294 GCA_036741635.1 Nitrososphaera sp. | reverse complement strand
AAGAAAAGAAGGGAAGATTTGGCGGCCTGTTCAAGAAAAAGAGCGACGACGAGCGCAGGAAGGAGGAGGAGGAAAAGCGTCGCCGGGAGCAAGAGCAGGCTAGGGAAGAAGAGGAGAGGGCAAGAGCAGAGGAAGAGGAGATAAAGAGAAAGGAAGAAGAGAAAAAGAAGAAGAAGCGCAAAGAGGATAAGGACACGGAAGAAGACAAGGTAGTATATCTAACAGATGAAGACATTGAAGACCTCCTTAAGTAAAAAAGATGTGCTCAGCATAGCCGACCTGAGCACGGGCGAAATCAATTTGATATTAAAGCTGGCAGGCAGGCTGAAGAAAGAACAAAAGGCCGGAAAAAGCAGGCCGGTTTTGCGCGGCAAGACCCTCGGCATGATCTTCCAAAAGCCGTCAACGCGGACCCGGGTCAGCTTTGAAGTGGGCATGTACCAGCTAGGCGGCGGCACAGTTTACCTGAGCGCAAACGACATCCAGCTAGCGCGCGGTGAGACGATAGAAGACACCGCCAAGACCCTATCGCTCTACCTCGATTGCATAATGGCGCGAGTCTACGATCATACAGACATTCAAAAGCTTGCCCACTATGCCTCAGTGCCAGTCATCAACGGCCTCTCGGACCTGTTCCACCCATGCCAGATACTTGCTGACCTCCTTACGATACAGGAACACAAGAAAAAGCTGAAAGGGCTGCAGCTTGCGTGGCTGGGTGATGGTGACAATGTATGCAATGACCTCCTGCTTGGCTGCGCCAAGACGGGCATCAGCATGACTGCCGCCTGCCCCAAGGGGTACGAGCCGCTTGAAGAGGCAGTGAGGCTTGCCAAGGCCGAAGGCAAAAAGACAGGCGCGGAAATTGCGGTAACAGAAGACCCGGCGGCCGCGGCCAAGGACGCCGACATCGTGGTGACTGACACCTTTGTCTCGATAGGAAAAGAGGGAGAAAAGGCGACAAGGGAGACCGTGTTCCTGCCAAAGTATCAGGTCAGCTCGGACACTATGAAGCTGGCGAAAAAGGATGCGATATTCATGCACTGCCTGCCGGCCAACCGGGGCATGGAAGTGGCTGTCGAGGTCATTGACGGCAAGTCGTCAGTGGTGTGGCTCGAGGCTGAAAACAGGCTGCACGCGCAAAAGGCTCTACTCTGCCTCCTGATGAAAGTAGTATAGCTACTACTACTACTACTACTGCTTTTCCTTGGCAGACGTCTTTTTTCTGCGCCTGCCATACCAGACACCAGCGGCTGCAATTATGCTGGCTATTACCACGATGGTTATGATGGTAAATGCCAAAGATGTTTGCTCTGAAAACTGGCTCCATGCTTCGCCAAGGTAATAGCCTGCAAGCGTTAATGCAACACACCAGACAAGCGAGCCAGCAAATGTGAACATGACAAACCTCGGGAAATTCATGCCGCCGATTCCGGCAGGGATCGAGATTATCTCGCGGATGCCAGGAACCATTCTTGCAGAAAACACTGCTACAGGGCCGTACTTCTTGAACCAGCTTTCCGCCTTTTCAAGCTCGCGTTCGCCCACTCCCACCTTTTTTCCAAACCGCAGGATCGCGGCGCGCCCGACCTTCATGGAGATGAAATAGATTAGTATCGCTCCAGCAGTAGAGCCAAGCGCGCCCACTGTTGCCATGCCAATCGCGTTTTCTAGCCCAAGCCCCTTGCTCTGCGCGACAAACCCTACAAGCGGGAACACCACCTCGCTTGGGATCGGGGGAAATATAGTCTCAAGAAACGCTGCGGCAAACACGGCCGGGTACCCGTACTGTGCGATGAGAGATGATATCGAGTCCAGTATCCCGTCAATGAATCCCATAGACGCCAGTGCGACTATCAGCAGGCCGGCCACATGCATCGCTATCTCTATAAACCTACATCATATATTTTATGTACAGCACATTGCAAAAAGCGCCTCTTATCAACCTCCCGCTCCACACGGGTCATGCGCCGGCGTACCTCGTGCGCAGGATGATAAAGCTGTTGGGCGCAATGTCAAAGGTGATAATCAGCGAGTACAGGCAGCAGGAATTTCCGCGTCGGCTGACAAGGTGGAAGAGATATTCAAGCGGGCGGCTAGGACACCCTTGGCGGCAAGATAGACTTCGCGGCGTCTTATGGCGGCTTTTGGTTCTCGATGTTTTTGCTACTCTTATACCATCTTACGAAACGGTTTCTCCGCCCACAAAGGAAATTATGTTAAAATATCGCCTGTCCGTGTTTTATCTATATGGCTAAGGTAATGGTCGGCAAGGCTTCTGATATTGGCGAAGG
>DAINRX010000010.1:0-21181 GCA_036741635.1 Nitrososphaera sp. | reverse complement strand
GGGCAGGCGCAGCCAAACCTTGGCAGGCTTTCTTACCGCAAGGACCTGACGCCGGACCTTGCCATACTGAGGATGCAGCCTGCAGACAGAAGCCCTGTCCCGGATTTCAGGGCTGGCCAGTTCGTCACCCTCGGGGTCCAGTTTCCTGATGAGGACAGAATGACCTATCGCGCATATTCGATATCCTCGCCACCAGAGGAAAAAAGATACTTCGAGCTGTACATCAAGTGGACGACAAAGCCGGTGATGGGAAAGTTCACAAGCGCGCTTTTTGGCATGAAGGAGGGCGACACGCTCTACTGGCGCAAGCCAGCCGGCGCCTTTACAATCGAGGACAAAAAGGCAGACGGGACGCCGGACAGCAGGCGACTGGTGCTTGTCGCGTCAGGGACCGGCCTTGCGCCGTTTATCAGCTATGTCCTACATTTGAAGAGCATCGGCTCGAAAAGGGAGATAGTTCTACTGCATGGCGCAAAATACGCGCAGGAGCTTGGCTACCGTGACATTCTTGAAAAGATGGCAGGCGGCAACAGCTTGAACTTTAAGTACCTGCCCACAGTGAGCAGGCCGGACCATGAATTATCGCGGGGCTGGCGCGGCAGCACCGGCAGGGTCGAGACGCTGCTCGTTGACAAGGTTGATGACAGGTCGCAGCTAGAAAAGACAGTCGGCGAAAAAGTGACGCCTGAAAACTCGTTCTTCCATGTCTGCGGCTACCAAGGAACTATCGACTCGGTCGTCTCGATACTCGGGCCGCTCGGCTTTGTCACCAACCGCAGCAAGAGAAAGGATGGCTCCTTTGACATCAAGATAGAGACGTACGGCTAGAAATGCTCATTAACTGTCCCGACAATTGAATAACACGCAGTTGGAACAGTACCACTACGCCGCAAGGACTACACGCTACCAAGGCGCAATGATGATCGACATCTGCGACCTTGATCTTATCGGGACAAAGTTGGAGCAGGACGGACTTGTCGTCAACCTTACCCGGGAATACTACCAGCAGGAAGTAATCAAGCTGTCGCACGCCAAAGAGCTGCTGCAAAAGTGCGACATTGCCAACCTTGTGGGCGACGGAATAGTCCAGCAGGCAATCGACATGAAGCTTGCCAAGGAAGTGAGCATAAGGAGGATTTCTGGCGTGCCGTTTTTGATGATATACAAGTTCCAGCACAGGTAGGAGTGGCAGCACTATAAATATAATAACAAAAGCGCGCTAAAATTTGCACATTGGGAGAAGACGACAAAGAGCCTGAACTTGCAGAGGAAAAGCACAAGGCGATAGATAGGGCCGACAGGCGCCTGTCTAAGCGCGAGCGGGAAAGCAGGTTCCTTGTGAAGCGCTCTGAGGATTATGAAGTGTTTGACAACGTGTTTGACGTGCCGACCCTCATGACCATCAACGATCTGAGGAGCGACAGCGTAATAGAGAGCGTCAAGGGCTCGCTTGCGGCAGGCAAGGAATCCAAAGTCTACCTTGCAGTGGCTCCTGATGGCTCGCTTCTCACGCTCAAGATCTACCTCACCGTCAGCGCCGAGTTCAAGAAGCGGCTGCAATATATCGCCGGCGACCCACGGTTTTCCGACATAAAGCGGGATTCGCGCAGCCTGATAGCCGCATGGGCAAAAAAAGAGTTCAAGAACATGCAGGCGGCGCATGCAGCCGGAGTGCGCGTCCCGGCACCATTGGCAGTGCAAAAGAATGTGCTTGTCATGGAGTTTATAGGCGACAGCGAGGGTAACCCTGCATCTCCTCTGGTAGACTCGGAAATCACCTCCGAAGACTACAGGCAGGTGATAGAGCAGGTATCTCTTTTGTACAAAAAAGCCAGTCTGGTGCATGCCGACCTGTCGGAGTACAACATCTTCAAGACGGGCAGCAGGGGAATAATGCTCTTTGACTTTGGCTCTGCAGTTGACATCAAGCATCCAAATTCAAAACAATTTTTAGTCCGCGATGTCATGAACATAAACAGGTTCTTTGAAAAGCAGGGCATAAAGGTCCTTGACGCCTCGCATGTGATAGAAAAGATCACTACCACAGGAGGAGACAAAACAACAAAATGAGCTTCCAGCATACGTTGAAAATCCCAAGGGAAAGGATAGGGGCGCTAATAGGCAAGGGTGGCAGGGTAAAGCAACAGATAGAGAAGAGGTGCGGAGTCGAAATCGAGATTGACAGCGAGACTGGCGACGCCATAATCTCTGGCTCCAAGCCAGTGGAGCAGATGGAGGCGTTTCGCGCCGTTGAGGTGATAACCGCGATCTCGAGGGGGTTTTCGCCAGAGCGAGCGTACCACCTCTTTGACGATGAAGAGGTGGTGTTCCAACAGATGGATCTCCACGACTACGCGGGCAAGTCGCCAAACGCCCTTGAGCGGATAAAGGGCAGAATAATAGGCGAAGGCGGCAAGGCTCGCCGGATGATAGAGGAGCTGAGCGGCGCCTACATTTCTGTCTACGGCCACACGGTTGCCTTCATCGGCAACTACAGGGAGGTCAAGCTTGCAACGGACGCAATAGCTATGCTGGCCAAGGGCAGTATGCACAAGAGCGTCTACACCATGCTGCAGGGAGCAAGGAGAAGGGACAAGATAGACAGGATGCGGCTATGGGAAGACAGCTACGAAGAAGATAGCAAAGAAACTATACCTTCTGAATCCTGATCGTGAGCACGCCGTTTCTATACTTATAATCGGAGATGCCCATCTCCTGAGACAGCTCTAACGGCACATCTCGGGCAAAGTTCTGGCCACCCTTGATGCGCAGGAGTCCGTTGGTGAGCCGGACGTTTATCTGATCTTCGGGCCCCGGTACCTCTGCGACAAAAACCATCTCGTCGTTATTGTCCTTTATCAGGTCATAGACCCAGTCCTTCTGCTGCTCGGCTTCTCCCCTCAACATCATCATCTGCTCTTCAGACCTTGCCATCAACTTTATTTCGCGGACCCAGTAGATCATGAGCCCTGAAGCTACTGCAAGGAAGAGGAAGCCTATGCCTCCCTGCGAGCGGGCGAGCATGACAAACATTATCCCGATGAACAGGAGCGCTAAAAGCGGGACGATAAAATCCACCGATCGGCTTGCGTACTTTTTCTTGTATCGGGCTATGCAGGGTCACCTCCAGCCACCAGCATTTCCAAACATAAGTAGCGCTGCGAGATTATAAATCCTTATACGCACATTTCTTACATATGCATCATAATTTTAAAAGATTCTTAGCTGCCGCCCCACCGCTTGAACAGGCTGTGGTCTATGCCAAACTGGTCAAGCACCTTGCCCACCACGTGGTTTATCAGGTCGTCCATGGTCTTTGGCCTGTGGTAAAAGCCGGGCATCGCAGGCATAATGACCGCGCCGGCGCCCGCAAGCTTGCTCATGTTTTCAAGGTGTATCTTTGACAGGGGCGCTTCCCTTGGAACGACAACAAGCTTGCGCTGCTCCTTGATGCACACGCTTGCCGCCCTTGAAATCAGGCTATCGTCAAAGGCGTTTGCGATGCTTGCCAGAGTCTTCATGCTGCAAGGGACGATTGCCATGCCGTCCGTCTTGAACGAGCCGCTTGAAATAGGGGCTGCCATATTGTCGTCTTCGTAGCATTTAGTAGCCAGAGACCTGACATAGTCGGCAGTCCTGTCGGTCTCTATCTTGACGTTCTTGGCACCCCATTCGCTTATGATAAGATGCGTCTCCACCTTTAGCTTTTGCAGCGCCTCAAGCATCCTTATGCCATAGATAATGCCAGAGGCGCCGGTGATAGCTATGACAAGCCGCAATTGAGTCTACAATCCAGCGCTCGCTATTTAATGGTGCCGGCAAGCATTTAATTACGAAATACTGGTTGTCACCGGTGGCGTTGCTGACCGTCTTTGGCACAGTGGCCCTTGACACCACCCGCACCCCGTTCCGGACAGAGACTCGGATACTGGGAGGCGCGGCCACTTTTGCCTCCATTTCTGCAAGCATGTTCACGCAGACGTCGCTGGTCGCAGCAGTGGGCTCGGACCTGCCGGCCGACCACACCAAGGCGCTCAGGTCAAAGGGCGTCGACACAAAGGGCATCGTCACAGTCAAGGACGGCAAGACGTTCCACTACGACTCGTCTTTTGATTACGACCTATCGAACAGGACGACCAACAAGACCGAGCTGGGGGTCATTGCCGACTTTGACCCGGTGATTCCAGAGGGGTACGCAAAATCAGAGTACGTTTACCTTGCCAACAACGATCCCAAGCAGAACATCAAGATCCTGCAGCACTTCCAGGACCCAAAGCTGGTCGTCTGCGACACGATAGAGTTCTGGATAAATGGCGGACGCGACGATGTCCTCAAAATGATAAGCAAGACGGATGGCGTAGTGATAAACGACAACGAGGCACGGCTCCTGTGCAAGGAAGCCAACCTTGCAAGGTGCGCCAAAAAGATAATGTCATGGGGGTCGAAATTTGCGATAATCAAAAAGGGCGAGCACGGCGCTGTCCTGTTTACAAGTGAGGGCTCGATCTTTCCCGCGGCAGCCTTCTTTCTCGACGAGATAGTCGATCCGACGGGCGCCGGCGACTCGTTCGCCGGAGGCTTTCTTGGTCACATCGCCCGCAGAAATAAAACGGATTTTGCTACCATGAAAGAAGCCGTGATATATGGAAATGTCATGGGCTCGTTTGCGGTTGAGGACTTTGGGGTCAAGCGCTTGCTTGGCATAACAAAGGACGACGTCGAGGAGCGCTACAGAAAGTACCGCAATCTAGTGCAGTTCTAGCAGTTAGCTTTCCTCTTCTTCCTCTTCTCCTGCTTCCTCTTCCTCGTCCTCATCATCATCTTCTTCTTCCATGGCAGTGCTTTCCACTTCGGCTTCTGCCACGACAAACCCGAGCTCCTTTGCCCTGTTGGCAATCTCTGACACTTTTTGCAGAACAGTCGCGCCGTCCTCCTCGTTGGTGTACATCTCTATCTCGACTTTCATGTGCGATACGAAGAATATACCAACAAATATTGCTTAAATGAATTGTAAAGGAATCTTCATTACGGCTGCCTGAAAAAATATAGGATAAATAGTTGCCTGCCCGTATTCTAGCCCATGGGCAGAACAGAGAAAAAGTTACTCGGCAAGAACACAGCAGCCATAATTGAAGTCCTGAAGAAGGCGTACTGCGATGAAATGCGAATATTCCACTACTTTTGGTACGTGGGCATAAACATGGAAGGCATCGGCCTTGTGACCTACGCTGCAGCGCTCAAGACGCAGGCGACAGGTGAGCTCACGCACGCCGAGCTCTTGGCGGACAGGATTGCAGAGCTCGGAGACAAGGCGCCAAGCAACCCTGCAGAGTGGGCAAAGTACAGCACCATCGGGCCGCTTGACCCTGCAAAGCACTTGACCCTCAGAGCGGCGCTTGAAAGAGCGCTTGCGTTTGAAGGCAAGGCGGTGGAAAACTACAACAACCTTGCCAAGAAGGCGCTCGAGCTGGGCGACTTTGTCACCTACAACCTTGCAACCATGATACTTGCCGACGAGGTCAAGGACGAGCAACACACCGAGGATGTATTAAAGTCGCTAGAAGTAAAATAGCATCATCATCATCATGGCAGTCAACCTCTCAAACGTCGAGGAAGCAATAATTTCAGAGCTCAAGATAAGCGCGGATGAGGCCAAGGTCTTTCTTGCTATTGTGAAAAACGGCAAGATGGACGCTGCCAGGATTTCAAGCGCACTTGGCTGGAATGACCAGCGGCGCGCGCTACAGGCCGGTAGGTTACTTGTCAGCAAGGGCATGGTCATCGAGATAACAAAAACAGAGTACGAGTCGCTGCACCCCAGATTTGCTATCACCAACCGCTACCGGAGGCGCTGCGAGGAGGACGGCATGCCCTTCAAGAAGAACCTGAAGGTTGACAACATCGGAATTGTGCTAGAGCGCCCCTATGAGGATGCAAGAACTAAATAGGTGGCACCTTGCAAAAAGAGCAAAAAGAATGACGACTTCGGACCCGACTGGCGGCGACAAGGTAGTCTACTTTGGAGTGATAAACATCAACGAGAATGGCAGGACAGTAGGCTCAGTAGATATCTGGCGCAGCCTCCTGACAAAAGAGATGTTTTGCGAGGAAAAGCGCCTCGGCATCCTGGAAATTGCCGACTACATCGGCATGCCTAAGATAGACAAGGACAAAAAGTGGGCCGTCGCAGTCAGCAGGAGCAGAAAGGGACATCTAAGGTGGAGGCTCGTCAAGCTGATAAAAGAAGGCAGATTCACGTTCACAGACGCTGATGACAAGGCAATTGAGGTCGGGGTCGAGGACTTTAAAATCGTCGACTCTGACTGGTGGAGCTTTCTAGTAGAGGAGAACGTGAACCGCAACATGGAAGTAGTAGCGGATGGGCCAAAGAAATGATGCGCAGAGAGGACGATGATAATAATAATAATATTTCTGTCACTGTTTTTGTGAAAAGCGCAAGCGGGAGCGAGATTGCAAGCAAGCTCTCCGGCTACTTCGTAGTCGAGGGGCAGGAATTCCGGTTTACCGCAATTGCATTTGGCAGGATTGGCGGTCACAACGCAAGCGTCAAGATATCGAAGAGCACGCTTGACAAGATTGCGAAAATGGGCATCGACCCTGAGCAGTTGCAGCTGACAATACAGCGCAAGCTCATCGAAGGCGACGTTGTCTTGCCTGATGAATTGAAGCCGCCATCAGAGTAGCGCGCCTTCAAGCGCCTTGCCGCAGGCGCACTTTGTTCTTTTCGCCGGAATCGCAGGCACGAGCTCGGCTATCAGCTTCTTTGTCTTTTCTACGTTCTTGGCGAGCGTCTCAATGATCTCGGTAGAAGTGACAGGGTGGTCGGCCCAGACATCATAATCAGTAACAGTCGCTACCGACAGGTAGCAGATCTCGGCCTCCCTTGCAAGCGTGATTTCGGGCACGAGCGTCATGCCAATGATGTCCGCTTTCATGGCTTCGCGGAAGAACTTTGATTCAGCCCTTGTGGAAAAGCGTGGCCCTTCGATGCAGACGTACGTAGCCTTGCTGTGAAGCGGGAACTTCAACTTTTTTATCCTGTCTATTGCAATGTCTCGGAGTTCCGGGCAGAATGGGTCTGCAACTGAAATGTGGCAGACCTGGCCGCCGTCGTAGAATGTATACTCGCGCTTTTTGGTAAAGTCGATGAACTGGTCGGGAATTGCGATGTCGCCGGGCTTGTAGCTCTCTTGCAGGCTGCCTACTGCCGATGGCGCGATTATGCGCTTTACGCCCAGCTGCTTCAGAGCCCAAATGTTTGCCCGGCTGTTTATCCTGTGAGGCGGTATCCTGTGACCCCTGCCGTGGCGCGGTATGAACGCAACATTGACTCCAGCGTACTCACCAATCGTGACAAGGTCGGACGTCTCGCCGTACGGCGTGTGCACCTTGATCTCGCGCTTGCTGCTAAAAAGCCCCGGGTCGTAAACGCCAGTGCCGCCGATAATGCCAACATCCGCGCTGTTATTCGCCATTGAAAGTCACCAGCGACTGGACCTTGTAGCCCATCTTGCGCAGCCTGTCGGCACCCTTTAGATCTGTCAGCTCAATAACAAATGCAAAGCCGGACACCTTGCCGCTCATCTCCTCCACCAGCTGAGAAGCGGCAACCGCGGTTCCGCCCGTCGCAATGAGGTCGTCCGCGATCAGTATGTTCTGGCCCTTGGCGACCGCGTGGTTCTGCATTTCCATCACCGCGCTACCGTACTCTATGTCGTAGGACTTTTTCAGCGTCTTGCCGGGCAGCTTGCCTGCCTTGCGGATCATTATCACGCCAGTGCCAAACTTCATGGCAAGCGCGGTGGCAACGACAAAGCCCCTTGACTCGATGCCAGCCACGGCGTCCACCTTTGCCTTGCTGTAGCGGCGGTAAAACTCATCGGCGATGTAGTTGAGGGCGTCATTTCTGCGGAATACTGGGTTGATGTCGCGGAACAATATGCCTGCTTTTGGAAAATCGGGATAGTTGCCTATAATGTCGCGGAGGTCGATCTGCTTGGCTTTCGTTGCTCCCACGACACTAAAGCCGCATCGTGGCTGTAAAAAAGATTGCTACGCTATACTTTATACGCTCGTACTGCGCATTAGCTGGCAGTAGTGAAACTGACAGAGCAGCAGATGCAGTTCCGGGAAAAGGTAGCCGGCCTGAAGGACTTTAACGAGGCGTTCGAGCTGGTCAAGGCCGTCGTCCTGCAAAGGTTCAAGATGCACAGGGCCGGACTGAGCTTGATACTTCAAATGATGCCAAGCAACCTCGGAGCCTACCACATGCTTGGGTCGAACGCGATAGTCATGAACAGCTACCTCTTGGCTGCCGTCAAAAAGATAGCCGGCTCGACGGAGGAGTACAACTCATACATGTTCATGGTGCTTGCTCACGAGTACCTGCACAGCCTCGGAATCGTCGACGAAAACACTGTCCGCCAGATGACATACCAGCTGTGCAAGTGGATGCTGGGCGACGATCACGCCTCGACCAAGATGGCAAAGGAAGACCCGTCGACGTTGTATCCGCAGCTCAGGTCGCTCATGCAGACGCAGTTTAGCAGAGACTTTAAGGTTGTCAACAATTTCGACAGAGCGAACCAGACGTACATCCAGTAGCAGCGAAACTGGAAAATTCTTATGTCTGGCAGGGCGCTTGTCTTATTGAAATTGAACAGCGCTGACCTTGACCAGAGGATTCAGGACATTGAAAGGAGGCTATAAGGCTGGAGGATGCCATACTTGGCGGCGGCAAGGCGTCAGCGGGAGCAGGACTTGAGAAAATGCTGGTCGAAAAGATCGAAGAAATCAACACATAGGACCTGATAGTGATCTCGCTGAGGCTTCACCAAAAGCAGACCAAGGCCGAAATCAAGCAAACGCTTGAGGACTGGGGCAAGGCTTTCGGCAACTGGTTCGAAGGCGGCAAAATTTTAACGGCAGGCTGGTGAAAAAGGGCATCGTAAGGAAAGAAGGCGAAGAAGACATATGTTCTCCCTTATTAAAAAGGGCGAACTTTTGGCAGACAAATTAATTGAAAAGGTGGAATCTGACATCAGCAAAAAGTAGTTAGCCTGTACTAAATTTTGCATAAAAATGCCGTGAGCCAGTGTTACTTTTTATTAAAAGCAAGCTACGAAAATATAAATAACAATGTGAGCATAGTTAGTTGTATTATGCCGATTAAGAATGGGGCGGAATACATTAAAAGCCTCAGGGGCAGGAACCTCAAAGTTTACCTTTTTGGAGAGCTCCTAAAAGAGCCGGTGGATCATCCAATGATCCGGCCTTCTATTAACGCTGTTGCTGAGACCTACGACCTTGCGGTCAAAGACCCCGAGCTTGCAGCAGCCCAGTCATCGATTTCTGGCATCCCGGTCAATAGGTTCCTTCACATAGTCGAGAGTGCGCAGGACCTCGTGAACCAGAACAGGATGCAGCGCAAGCTGGGCCAGCTGACGGGCACGTGCTTCCAGCGCTGCGTGGGTATGGACGCGCTCAACTCGCTGTATTCAACAACTTTTGAAATTGACGAGAAGTATGATACCCAGTACCACAAGCGCCTTATCGAGTTCATCAGGATGGTGCAGCGCGAAAACATGGTCATCGGCGGCGCAATGACAGACGTCAAGGGCGATAGAAGCCTCTCGCCGTCGCAGCAGCCAGATCCCGACATGTTCGTGCACGTGGTCAAGCGCGACTCTAAGGGCATATACATCACCGGCGCAAAAGCACACCAGACTGGCTGCATCAATTCGCACTGGATAATGGTCATGCCAACCATGAGACTCAAGCCGGAGGACAAGGACTATGCCATCGTCGGTGCAGTCCCTGTCGACGCGCCGGGCATTGAATACATTTATGGTAGGCAGTCGTGCGACACCAGGAGCATGGAGGCCGAAGGCAGTACCATCGATGCCGGCAACGCCATGTACTCCGGGCAGGAGGCGATGATAATCTTCAACAACGTGTTCATTCCAAACCACCTGATATTCATGGACGGCGAGTACGACTATGCGGCCATGCTGGTAGAGCGCTTTACGTGCTACCACAGGCGCAGCTACGTCTGCAAGACCGGCCTTGGCGACGTCCTGATAGGCGCCGCAGCTGCAATAGCTGACTACAACGGTGTTGCAAACGCGTCGCACATCAAGGACAAGCTAGTGGAAATGACGCACCTCAACGAGACGATATTTGCTGCTGGAGTCGCCTCTTCGTACATGGCCCACAAGACGGAGTCGGGCAACTGGCAGAACGACGACATGCTGGCAAACGTCTGCAAGCACAACGTGACTAGGTTTCCGTATGAAATCGGCAGGCTTGCGCAGGACATCGCCGGCGGCCTGATGGTCACGATGCCTTCAGAGCGCGACTTTAAGAGCCTGCACACCGGGCCCATCCTTGAAAAGTACCTGAAGGGCAGGAAGGGCGTGTCGACAGAGAACAGGATGAGGATACTGAGGCTTATTGAAAACATGACGCTTGGGCGGAACGCTGTAGGCTACCTGACAGAGTCGATGCACGGCGCCGGCTCGCCACAGGCGCAGAGGATCCAGATTGCGCGCCAGATGCAGCTCGAGACCAAGAAAAAGTTTGCCAAGAGGCTCGCGCAGGTCAAGGAAGGCGAGGCCAGCGAAATGGTGCAAGAGCCGACGGACTATTTCGACAAGATATTTGGCACAAAAGACAAAGACAAGAAGGAGGAGAGGAAAGAAGAGGCAAGTAATTTTTCGAAGTCGCTAGGAAACGAGAAAAATAAAGCAAAGAACGACCCAGCCACTTCTAATTCTGAAGAAAAATAGATGCACATCAGTCGAATTCCACTACAATAGGAAATCAGTCGCTTTCCCACCAGAACTCGGTTTAATCCTATATCAATATCGCTAGCGATTTGCAGCCATTACTTTTTATTCATTCTTCTGGTCAACTTTCCTTCAAAAAGGGTTATTTATCGGTTCGACGATATAATTTACTAACTGCTTACGGGGTTATGTTGGTTGAAATTAAATGAGGCACAAATCGAAGATTTGACCGGCAAAGTCTTTAGAACAATAATCAGTAACGGCAAGGATGGTATCCTGCAGTCCGAGCTGTGGAAGGAGCTCAACCTGACAAGCCGCGACGGCTCCCGGCTGGCTATTCGCCTCGAGCGGCGCTCCCTCATCAGGCGGGAAAAAATGCTGGAAAACGGCCGGTGGACGTACAAACTTTTTGCGGTGAAGCTGCCCATCGACACCACAAGCATCGAACAGGCGCCCTGTTTGACGTGCCCTGTCGAGCACATGTGTTCTCTTGAAGGTTCTTACAGCCCGACAAGTTGCAATCTGATTGAAGACTGGCTCATCAACTCTTTTAACAATGGCAATTCAGGCCAGAAAAAAGATCAGAAGCCCAAAAAATGAGACTTGCTGACGCCCGCAAAGACCAGTACAGGAGGCTTGCAAAGGATCAAGGGTATCGCGCCCGCTCAGCCTACAAGCTGTCGCAGCTGAACAACTCGTACCGCATTTTGAAAAAGGGTAGCAGGGTGGTCGACCTCGGGTGCGCTCCTGGCGGCTGGCTGCAGGTCGCAACCAAGGAAGTGAGCGCAGGCGGCAAAGTCGTCGGGATTGACCTCAAGCCAGTCGAGCCGGTTGCCGGCGCCGCAATTTTGCAGGGCAGCATCGAAGATCCTGAAGTGATTGCCAAGATGATCGAGGCGCTGGGCGGCAAGGCCGACGTCGTGCTCTCGGATCTTGCCCCAAATGTGAGCGGCGTATGGGACGTCGATCACGCAAGGCAGATCTCGCTGACGACAAGCGCCCTTGCTGTCGCTCAGAAAATATTGAAGGAGGGCGGGAGCGCGGTATTCAAGGTGTTCGAGGGCGACATGCTGAACGAGCTCAGGGCCGAAATGAGGAGGAGCTTTGGCAGGGTTATCCTGAGCAAGCCCTCTGCAAGCAGGCAGGAGAGCAGTGAATTATATGTTGTTTGCCTGGACTTCAAGCCCCAATAATCTCAAGATGCAGGCTCAGAAGATTATTTCAATAAACCAAATATGGCAGCATGGTTCTGTGTCAGCATTGACGCAATATTGTGGAGCGCACTGACATTCTGCACATTTGATTATAACATCGACTTAAAATATAGAGATTTTTAGGTATTAAAACCTGAGCACTATCGCAAAATCGCTTGCGCTAGGTTGCAATTATTATCGTTGCTAACTTTTCCTTGAAGATACCAGATAAAGCGTGACAGGTTCTTCATATTCTTCTTTTATCCACAGGATCTCAAAACCCTGCGCCAATTCTCGTATTTCTTGCTCTGCAAAGAACCTCACCTGAAATCCGTTTATGTCGTATATGCCACCATCATCCACCTTTGTTCCTTTGCCGTAGGATTGGTCATTGTGATTTCTGACTGAAAAGAAGTTAAACCCCTTCGGCTTCAGCACCCTTCTTATCTCTGAAAATATGAATCGCAGCTCGTCTAGTGAAAAGCGCATGTTGAGAAGCATGTGCGAATAGACGGCATCAAAATAGCCCTTTGGGAACAGGAGTGGCTTCTTGACATCAAAGACCTGTGCATTTATCGCAAGCTTTTTTTCCTTCGCTTGCCTGTTCAATATCTCAACGCCGACAGCAGAATAGTCTAACGCTTCAACTTCAATTCCATTTGAAGCAAAGAACATAGAGTCTCTGCCATGACCCGCGCCAAGCTCAAGCACCTTCTTTATGTTATTCAGTTTCATGTGATTGTAGCAGAGCATCGCAAAGTTGCTAGGCTCCTCCCCAAAGAAGCTATTATCAGACGCGTAGACCTTGTTCCAGACCTCACTCATTGGCGCTGCTGCCCCTTTTCTTTTCGTTCTCCTTCCAAGCAGAATAGCCGCCCTCAATAGTCATAGCCTTGAACCCTTTCTTGACAAGCTCATCAGCGCCAATGTTTCCTCTGTAGCCACCATTGCAATAAGTGACAATCGTCTTACCCTTTAAATCGTCTAATGTCCCTTGTCGCGCCTTTCTGATCAGTTGCCCGAGAGGAATGCTTGTCGCGCCATCTATCTTGCCATCTTCCTCAAGCTCATCGACTTCTCTCACATCGATAAGAACGAAACCATCCTTTCTCTCTGCGAGCTCTCTAGCAGTGATTTTGTCTGCCATGCTATTGCTATTAGTCATGCTTAGTTATTATTTGAACAATGCTGTATCAAGCAGTTATCTCTCTGCAGCTTGCCAGTTGAAACTGTGGCGCTGGCAATTGCCTCGTCGTACATACAGGTCTTGATTTCTCGGAGCTCCAAATCGCATCTGTCGCCGCCAAGTTTGGCATGCTATCGATGTTGTTATTTCTGGCGGTAATCAGAAAGTAGGCAAAAAACGTCTTGTATACCAACAAGTTAGTATTACTGGATGTACACTTATCAAAAACACTGAAATGGTCCAAGCATCATTTTTCTATTTTGTCGGCGGGCTCGTCCTGCTAGTGCTGGTTTTTGCGCTCTACATCTTTCCGTATGTCGTCTGCCCGGCGATCCCTGAAGACCCGCAGGCAGACCCCAAGGACCCCATCAGAGGGTTCTGCTCAGTTTTCAGATGATGTGTGTATAGATGAGATCCAGTGCAAGATGCTAAGAGGGAATCACATTTTAATGAATCCTTTAGCGATCTTGCTATATGTGTCCCTTGAACAAATGCAAGTCTCAACCACTTTTTGGTACTAAAGCAATTGCAAGGGGATTCAAAACCGTTGACAAGATTGCAAAAGTAACTAGGCTGGGCGAAAACGAAGTCGAGTAATCATAAATGACTTGATCGCACAGGGGCTGATCTCATAGGTAAAGAAGAGCTTTCTGTGAAAAAAATTGAGGGTACAACGAGCATCAGCTACACAAGCATGCATACAGCTATCGAGCACCAAAAAGCAAAAGAGCCACGGATCGGCCGGGATGCTGATAGCAGCAGTGGAGACATTAGCTTCTGTGCAGCCGCTTTAGCGAGGACACCAAGTCTGATTCAACGCATCGATCTCGACCACCGGCTTCTCATCCACATCTCGATTCAGATTGTGACCTTAGCTGTCTCATGCGGCTTGAGCTTCTCTAAGAACGCGTCCAATATGATGTCAAGCAGCACCGTAAAGGATATGCTCATTTAAGATGCCTTCGCGCATCCACTTAAAAAAGCGGCAAATTGTTAATGAAAGCGATTTTAACAGGCTTTTATAAAATTATTACAAAAATTCAAGGTAACTGCTCGTTTTTAGATAAACCAATAACTCCGCTTATTAAATGGTGGGTTAAATTAATTAACAGGTAAACAATTCTGTAAAGTACTGACAGCCAAGATGCCGCCGACGCACCCTGTAGACTTTGAAAAGAGCCCCTCTAAAGACTCAGGCTCCTCAAAGGAATCTGCGTACAGCAAGGTTCTGGTGCTGTGCATAGATAGGGACGATGACATCGGCTCAAAGGGCGGCATCGAGACACCGATTGTTGGCCGCGACGCGTGTATCAACGCCGGCATGAGGCTTGCAATTGAGGATCCGGAGGACGCCGACTCGAACGCGATTTTTGGCGCCGTAAAAACATACGAGGAGCTCGTGAGCAAGGGCTACACCGCAGAAGTCGCTGTCGTTGCCGGCAAGTTCAACAGAGGCGTCGAGGCGGACGAAAAGATAAGTCTTGAAGTGAAGAGCATCCTTGAGAAATACCACGCGGACGGCGCAGTCATTGTGTCAGATGGGGAAGATGACGAGACGGTCTTGCCAGTGATACAGTCAAGGGTGCCGGTGATTTCCGTGCAGCGCATCATTATCAGGCATAGCAGGAGCGTCGAGTACTCGTACGCAGTTCTTGGCCGCTACCTGAAGATGCTCGCTTACGATCCCCAGTATTCCAAGTTCTTCCTTGGCGTCCCCGGAGTGCTGCTTGCAGCAGGCGCACTGGCAGTCGTGTTTGACGCCACCAAGTGGCTCACCGCCATTGTGCTTGCAGTCCTTGGAGGCGCGTTTATTGTCAGGGCGTTTGACGTCGACAAGGCGCTAAGCTCGTTTGGCAGGCTGACGCCTACCAGCTTTATCAGGATATTCTCGATAATAGCCGGAGTCCTCATAATCTTGGCGTCCATAGCAAATGGCATCTCTAGCATACCTCCCGAGATGCTCAGGCCGGGCATGAGCGCGCTTGACATACTGGGCAACAGAGTGATCGTTGGAAGCTTTGCCACTGGCACAATAACGCTATTGTGGATAGGCATCGCTACCATCCTTACAGGGGCACTCTTGAGCAACTGGTTCAAGGGGAGCGTCAGGGCGATGTCAGACATCTTGCGTCTTGCAGTGATCGCGCTACTCTACATCCCGGTGCTCCAGTTCACATCCGTGCTCACCGAAGGCACGAACCCGTTCACCCTGATCTCGTCGCTCCTGATAGGCCTTGCAGTGTCTCTGGTAGCTGCCGCGTTCCTGTTCCAGTACTACAGGAACAAGAGAGGTGGCGAAGTCCTGAAACGCTAATAATAATAATGTAAAGGTCGCTCCTAACTAGGCGCATAATATATGCCACAGCACGGCGACTTTGACCCGCAACAGCAAAAGTGGTACTGCGGCTACTGGATGATGCAGGAAGAATGGCTCGACATCCACGACTATGCGCCCATACTGCAGCAAAAAGAAGGGGAAGAAGAGCAGCAGGTGGACGAAGAAGACAACAATAATGATGATGAAGTCTGAAACCACAAAAAACTTACAAAGAACCACATTAATCTGTAGACATTGGTAGACGAGCGGTCAGCCGGCGCAATAGTCTTTTACATGGAAGGCGCAGAGCCGGAATACCTTCTTTTGCACTATACCGCAGATCACTGGGACTTTCCAAAGGGCAACATCGAAGCCGGCGAGGCCGAAAAGCAGGCGGCCACCCGAGAGATCCGGGAAGAAACCGGCATCAGCGACATCGAATTCATCGATGACTTTAGGATGAAAATAGAATACCGCTACCGGCACAGCAAGAGGCTTGTCCAGAAAGAGGTAGTGCTCTTTCTTGCCCGTACCCACACAAGGCAGGTCACGCTTTCGCACGAGCACATCGGCTTTGCATGGAGGAACTATCAGGACGCGATGCAGCAGCTGACATACAGAAACGCCAAGAACATTCTCGGCGCTGCAAAAGAGTTCCTGAGCAAGCACTCATTTGCCTACCGCTAATGATATCCTGCTCTGGATATCCCTTGCAACTTTTGCGGGCTGTCCTGACTCGACTATTGACCTGCCGATTATCAAATAGTCGGCGCCGCTCTTGATTGCCTTCTCTACGTCACCCCCCTGCGCGCCTATGCCCGGCGAGTAAATCGGCATCTTTTTTTTCTTTGACACCTTTTTCAGGATGTCAAGCTGGGTTGCCCCGACCACCACGCCATCAGCCCCTGCATAAGTTGCCCTGTCAAGGAATATTTTGTACATCTGTTTTTTGCCTGACACCTTCAGGCCGTAGCCTTCGGCCGCCTCCGGGTGGCTCATGTAGACAAGCGCAATGACGCCGGCGTCTGCTTTGTGAGCCTTTTGCACAAGCGCCGACAGCGCGCCCTTGCCCATGAAGGGGTTTGCAATCGCGGCATCAAAGCCCATCCTCGTGAGGTGGTCGGCTGCAACCCCATTCGTGTTTTCGATGTCGTTGAGCTTGATATCTGCAATCGACTGCAGGCCAAAAGAATGTGCGAGCCGGTTTACCTGCGATATTTCAGTCGCCGACAGCGGCAGGATAAGGTGAAAGTTCATCTTTACCGCGCAGACGTGCTGCTCCGCCGCGCTAATCGTCTTTTCTGCAAATTCCTGCAAATCCGGCCTGCTCGCCGGCGGGTCGAGCGCAAGCACTATCCTACTCTTTTTTCCAGAAGCCGCGCGGGCGATTCTTTCGAAAAAGGAGCTAGTCATAGGTCTTTACCAGCGGGTGTTCCGCTGCCAGCCTTATTACCTTGAGGTAGATGTAGCCGTGCTCGTCCAGCCTCGAGGAAAACACCGGCTTTTCGGCTTTCATGCTGGAGTAGCGCAGGAACGGCTCCTTCGGCTCCTCCTCGCCATCAAGTGCCACATAGTAAAAGTACGATACTGTTTCGTTGTCATTTGCGCTCATGGGCGCGCCAAGGACGACCCTGCCTTCCCGCTGCTGTTTGAACATAAAGAGCGGGAGCGGCGGCTCGTCATAGATAGTCTTGTAGGCTGCCACCTTGGCGAGGCTGGCTAGGTCCTTCAGCTTGATAACGGTATAGCCCGACCTCTTGTCCACTCTTGCCGACCTTACAAGCCTCTGCGGTAATTTTTCGACATTCAGGACCGGCGAGTAGACAAAGGTGGGGTTGCCCACAGAGTCGGCAAGCAGCACTTCCTCAATGCCGCTTGTTATCCTGTAGGCAAGGTACTGCCCGCTGCCGTTTGCCGCTTCGTTCCTTGCAAAGTAAATGACCGGCCTCCTGTTGATAATGTCGGTCTGGACGGCAAGCACGTTTTCCTTGCTAAAGACGAATGAAAATGCCGGCGGAGGCGTCCGCTCGAGCGCGCATACCAGCCTGCCAAAGTCCTTCAGGCCTGCAAGCGCAATGTAGCACGGAGCCTTGAGCGGCAATTCGCAATATTGACTATGGCTACGTTATTAAAGTCATCCGTCGGCGATAAGGCATTGGGCGGGAAGCTGGACGAGCTGGTGGGGCAGGCCAAGGCAATTGTTGCTGCTGCCGCTGCTGCAGGCGATCCGGATAGGGCGTCGCTCTGGCGCGCCTACATCGCGCTGGAATACGCTATCCTTGACCTAAAGCTGCGGCACCGCCTTGAAGGCGAGGAGCCTCCAAAAAAGCCAGCAAAAAAAGCGGTCAGCATTGCGGAAGCAAGGTCGATGCTTGATCGAATCGACCTTTCAGCAGCAGACAGCAAAAAGCTGCTTTACGACCTGCGATCCTGCAGGGATATCATCAAGGCGCTTGTCGCCGGCTACGACGACCGGCGGTCGACCAAGTCGTAGAGCTCGGGGCCGGTCCCTATCAGCGTCACCTTGAGGCCGGTCTCGCCCTCTATTCCCTCGATGAACTTTCTTGCTTCTGCCGGCAGCTTTTCGTATTCGCGCACGCCGGCGCTCTGCGGATATAGGACATCCATCTTGGTCACTGCGAGCTGCGTCCCACTGTTTATCCTGATGGCCTTCTTTGCAAGCTCCATGTCAAAGGGCGACGCGCGCCTCTGCCTGCCAGTCACGCTGCCGTACTCTATCCATCCGCGCTTTTTCGCCTCTTCCTCGCTGAGCTCGTTGTTGAGCGGCCCGCCGCCGACGCGGGTGACGTATGCCTTGAACACGACCAGCACGTCGTCCACCCTCTTGGGGCCGATGCCGACGTCGGAGCAAATGCCGGATGCAGTCACGTCCTTTGAAGTGACGAAGGGATAGCCGCCGTGGAATAGTGAAAGGTACGTCCCCTGTGTCCCCTCGACTATTACCTGTTCTCCACTGTCAAGGGCGTAGTTGACAGAGTTGCTGACATCTTCGATGTAAAGCGATAATTCTGGGACGTCCTTGGCAAGCTTGAGCATTCGAAGGGCCCTGTCGGCGTTTGCCGGGCCAGTCCCGGTGCCGGTGGTGCCCACCTTGCTCTTCAGGTGGTCCTCGCTCTTGTCCCTGTCAATGTGCGTCTGCTCGATTATGCCGCACTGGGCGTCCACAAAAGTCCTGTCGTCTGCCTGAAACATCGATATTTCATTCAGCAAAACCTGCGGGTTGACAAGCACGCCAGCACCGATCAAGAGCCTAGTTGTGGGATTTAGTGCAGCGCTTGGCAGCATGCGCACCTTGTACGTCTTGCCCTCGAAAGTGAACGTGTGGCCTGCATTGGGCCCGACCCCTCCTCTCACCGCAATCGAGGCGCTGTCCTTTTTTGCCAGGTACGCTATAATCTTGCCCTTACCCTCGTCTCCATAGAACCCGCCGACTGTAATAAGGCACGGCATTTTGGAAATTCTCTCACAATGCCTGATATTTATTCTAATCCTAGTAATGGTTGTTGTTGAGCAACCGAATAAATTCCCCCATCACAGCAATGTGTGCGTGAGCAATGCAGCAGCCGGCAACATCATACAGATACTGGCAAACCTGCCGGACTTTTTGCGCAAGCCGATGCTCCAGAGCCGGCTCAAGGAATTCTTCTACTCTATGAACGACGAGGACAGGCGCGAGACGATAAGCATGGCTCTGTCAGCTGCGCCAACAATAGAGCCGAACAAGCTCGCGATGCTCTTTCGGACGTGGCTTGAAGTCCTGTCAGAATTTGACGCGGACGAGAGGGCGATTATGTTCCGCACCTATTGCCAGCAGGTTCTTGCAAGCCCGCACTCGGTTGAAAAGCTGGATTTTGCGTCGCTGACTGGCACGTTCATGTCGCTGAGCGAAAAGCAGCAGGAAACCATAATCGACTCGCTCCACGAGGTGTTGTTTGCGCTTCCAAACAGGCAGGCGATACTCAGCTTGATCCCAGAGGCTTCGCAGCGAGCGCTAAAGCTAAAGTGACTGGCTAGTGCATGTGATCCGGCTTTTTGTCTGGGTTCTTTTGCAGCTCGCCTTCCGGCTTTTCCAGCCCAAAGAACATGCGCTCGTACTTGCGGAGGGCCTTGCGGTGCTCTGGCAGCGACATGTCAAGCCTCATCTCATTCATTACCATCACACCATAGTCGGTCCACTCTTTCCAGCAGGCCGGGCACGCCGGGTATTTCTCGGCCGCGGGGTCGTCAACAACCTCGTCAAACGCCTTGCCACATTTCAAGCAGGTTTTGGCCATCTTCGGAGAGAATTTGCACACTGGATATTATAAGTTGTTGAGGTTGTAGAAAAATCGCCAAAGAACTGTGCTCCAACTGCACAATGCAGCGATTTTCCAATTTATTATAAGAATATATTATAAGAAAACTGTAAATTTGGATTATATCATAAAAATGAAATTTTATGCTAACTAATATATACGATCGAAGCCTCAAATCATCGTGAGAACTTACATCCTGGCTGCGCCGGCGGCGATTTTGTTCATGATGATGATGCTGACAACAACTGCCAGCGCGGTGTATGCTGTCCAGTTCTCTTTTGATCCTTCATCAGGCGAGCCGTATGGGCAGGTCGACTTTGGCATGCCTGCCTTGCTTATAGGCTTGGCTGCTATAACAGGCTTTTTGCTAGTGATCAACGAGAGAAGGAAGGCAAAGGGCATCTGGTTCTCTAACAACGAAAGGATGAGGTAATAAAATCAAAAGAGCGGCTTTTTCATGTTTGAGCCGCACTCTTTGCACCTTGCGCCCTTGACTTCTGCCCCGCACGAGAGGCAAACATATTTCAGCTTGGTGCCGGCGTTGGCATAGCCTCTGCCCGCCGTCTCGTCGCTAAAGCCAAGCGACCTGAGCGCCTTTATCTGCCTCCATCTGATGTAGAACATTACGCCCATGAGGACTGCGATGTTTACTGCAAGGCCCATCAGGAAGCCGAAGAAGTATGAGAACAACAGCCCAGCTCCAAGGCTTGCTCCGATAACCAACAACTGCCTTTTCAGGACTGGCTTGAGGGTGCTATCCATCTTGCTATATCTAGCACGCTCTTGGTTCATAAACCTATTTCCGGATCGTGCCAAAATTTGGATAACCTTATTATACTTTTAAAGGTCAAATCCTTCTTGTGAAGGTCCGCTGTCCTGACTGCAGAGGCATAGCCGAGCTTGCAGACGACTTTTCCTTTGTCAAATGCGGCAACTGCTCCTTTGATATGACCTATGGTGAGTACGTCAAGTACATCGCGTACAAAGACGCGCGCTACCGCGACATCCTTAGCGACTACAAATAGAGTTAAAAATTGAAAAACTGCATCAAAATTCTGGGTTGGTAGACGCATTTGAGCTAGCGATGAACCTGCTAGGGCTGGCTATCTCGGCCCTCATCGGCAGGTTTGCATTCGTTGGCTACAGCGCGGTCGCATCCCGAACCTCCTGCTCGCCTGACGTAAACGTGCCTCATCGGAGGCTCAGCTCGATGGTAGACTCTCTCTCATGCAGTCGGGCCTGCTGTATGAGAGTTCTGCAAAATACAGGATAAGCGAAAAGGGATCGAGTTCCTCAGGGCTTACAACGAGTTCAAGGGCTTTGCAGAAAGCTTTGGGCTAAAAGCGTAGAGAGAGTAGTAG